>DATJOH010000432.1:0-3821 GCA_035507235.1 Acetobacteraceae bacterium | reverse complement strand
GGGGGGGGGCTGGTGACGATCTGCAGGTCATGCGGACACAAGCAAATCTCCCAACGGGTGATCCATTTCAGAACCGCGGCGAACAAAACGTGCGACGCGATGATCTCGGTCATCTGCGCGATTACCGACCGGCCGCGCCAGAAGAAATTCGTTCCTACATGTGTCGGACTGTCTCGCGGCTCGGTCAATGAAGGTCTGCTTCGTGAGCTTGAACTCTGCAAAGCGGACCCGGCGCTGTCGGCCAATCCCGGCCACCTGTCGTGACGCCCAATGAGCGCCGGACAGGCCAATGCGCCCGGCTAGCTCGGATTCCCGGAGAAGGGTCGCATATCCGAAGTGGGGGCAACGCGTTGACGCGGCAAACGCCATCCTCGCCGCGCTCCGGGCTGCGGATGAGTTGGAGCGGTAGTGCCCGAATCTGCCCTATCGCGTGGCAGCCGCGCGACCGGCCGGTGAAGATCGGCGGCAAGATCGTTTGGCACTGTCGTCCGGTCGTTTGCCGATGACCTAGTGGCCATTGGCGCGCGCCTTACGCGCTGAGATATCGACTCGGATTGCCTTGGCTTCAGCCGGAGAATTACGCTCCGTTAGCGGCGCGGAAGTGGCAGGCGGCGCCGTCGAGGATAGTCGGCCGTTCCGGCAAGCTGAAATTCAGGCATTGTTCGCAAGAATGCCATTGACCGAACGGGGACGGTCAACGCCGATGCCAAAGCGACATTTATGTGGGACATGTCGATTCGATCCTCTGGGATCCTCATTACGGAACGGCATGCCAAGCCATATCATGGAAAAGGTGACCCTCGGCTTTCTCCCTTGGCCGGTAGGGCTGGCGGCCGGGGCGACTTGCCTGCTGCTGGCGCTGTCGTTCCTACCGCCGCAGGCGGCCGGCCTGGCCACCGTTGGGCTGGCCCTGTGGCTGGCCGTTTCGGCGCGCAACGTCGCATCGGCGCCCGATGGGCTTTGGGCGGTGCTCCTGTTCCTCGCGGCACAGTTGCTGGCGGTGTTGCGCGCCGATGATCCGGGCCTTGCCGCTGGGTACGCCTCCTTTCTGGTACCTGGCGTAATCCTGTATGTCTGCGCCACACGTGGCGAGCCCGCTTCGGACCGAAGCTGGATGCTGGCCTGGACAATCCTGTCCTTCGCCACCTCGGTCAGTGTGCTGTGCGGCTGGATGCGCGTTCGTTTCGGCGCGCCGCTGCTGCCCGATGAGGATGCCGCCGAGGCCGCCATACGCTTGAGCGGCGATGTGCTGCTGATTGTGCCAAACGATGTTTGTCTCGTCGCCATCCTGCTGGCCTTTCCCCTGGGCCTGCTGATGCTGCGGCCGCGCCGCTTTGTGCTCGCCCTGGCCGGGGCGGCCACCGGTCTGACGTTCCTGGCCCTTGCGGTTGCCCGCAGCCGCACCGGGTTCGCCGTGGCCGCCACGGAGGTGCTGGTGATGTCCCTGGCACGCCCGCAACTACTGCTGTGCCTGCCGCCGTTGGGGCTTTTCGTGTTCATCGCGGACCGCCTGTTCGGCCTCGGCGTGTGGGGCAAGCTCACATTCACCGACAGCCTGGCATTCCACGGCGTCGCCGGCCGGCTTGGGCTGTGGGTTGCCGCCGCGCGCATGTTCGGGGCGGCGCCGCTGTTCGGCCAGGGGGCGCAATCTTTCGGTCCAGGCCACTGGCCCTATCTGCCATCCTGGGCGCCGCGTTTCCCTGAAGGGCATGTCATGTGGTCGCACAATTTGTTCCTGGATACGCTGGCGGAACAGGGACTGACCGGGTTCGGCGCGCTGGCGACGATGCTGCTGTTGGCGCTGCGAAACGCCGCACGCCGCGCCTGGCGCGCCAGCGCTTCGCCTGGCCGTGTTCCGGCGCTGTGCGGCCTGGCAACGCTGGCCGGCTTTTTGCTGGCGGCCGGGCTTGAGCTTAGTTTCATCCGGCGCTTTGTGCCGGTGGTGATGTTCGGCATTCTTGGCTTTGTCATGCGCGAATCGAGCCAAGCCAATGTGGCGAAATCGTCCGTTGCAGGTTGCGCCGTAAACGGCTAGGGCTTGCCGGGTGAGCTACCGGCTTGTTGGGTATCAGGAAAGAGCGTCGTTCCGGAAAAACAGCATTCTCGTTGGCCTGCCCATTTGCCGCCGTGAAACGACAGGAGCATTGCATGATATCCGGGCGACGACTGACCTTGCCGCTGAGTGCCGCACTTCTGCTCGCCGCGGCGGGGTCCGCCTATCCCTGGCCATCCTGGGTACGCAACGCTATTTTCGCCGCCGGCTACTACAAACATTCGCGGCTGACCACCCTGTTCTCATTCAATCCGGCGGACCGGAAGGGCAGTGGCTTGCCGGCGGCCGGCCTGACGAGCGCCTTCGGTGCGTTGATCGGTACCACGGAGCTACCTGCCATTGCTTTCCAGGCGACGCCACCGGCCGGCCTGTCAAAAAGCTGGAGCGTGCAGAAGCTGGCGACACTCAATACCTATACCGCGACGCCTTTAACGCCAGTGGCGCACGGCACGGTGTTCGGCACCGAACCGAACGATGTGTTCATGCTCACCGCCGGCGAAAACGGCGTCAAGAAAACCATTGCCTATACATTTACCGGCGGCGCTGACGGTACCAACCCGAGCGACGGCCTCACGATCGGCCCGGATGGTGCGCTTTACGGCGCCGCCACGGGCGGCGCCTATAACGCGGGCGTCCTGTATCGTCTGGCGCCCACGATCGAGGGCGGGTTTCAGCAATCGGTGATTTACACCTTCACGGGCGGCACGGATGGCAGCAATCCGGATGGCAGCCTGGCGTTCGATTCCGAAGGCCGCCTTGTTGGGAGCGCCGCGGGCGGCGGCAATTTGAGATGCGACGGCTATTATTATTCCGGTTGCGGTGTGCTGTTTCGCCTGGAACCTGGCCGGGCCGGAGAACCCTGGCGCTTCAAGGTTCTGCACAGGTTCGCGGGCAGTTGGGACGGCGCCCGTCCGGGCGATATCGCCATCGACGCGGAGGACAATATTTTCGGCGCAACCGAGAGCGGCGGCGCTTCCTTTGGCGGCACGGTGTACGAAGCCTTGGCCAGCCGCCGGGGCGCCAACATTCACTACAGCGTGAGAGCGCTGTGGAATTTCACTTTCGGTGACGACGGTTATACCCCGGCGACGAAGCTCGCCATTGATGCCAGCGGCGCTCTCTACGGCACGTCCCAGGGCGGCAAATTTGGCGCCGGCACGGCGTTCATTGTCGTACCGCCCTACACGCCGGGCGGCTCGTGGACCTTCTCGGTCCTGCACAGCTTCAATGGCACCGATGAGGGTGTCGATCCCGCCGGGGGTCTGTTGTTGGATAAGGCCGGCCGGTTGTACGGCACAACACTCTATGGCGGCGCCCACAATGGCGGCACGATCTTCAGACTCGTGCCGTAACACTCACGGCCTTCGACCCCGCGTTAAACTGGCGGACCATGAAAGCCGTCCGAGCGGCAATCTGATCACCTCAAACTGGTCTTCAATGGCTTTTTTCGCGCCCAAGCGCATTGGGCGCGAAGTCCATTCGTCAGAGCCCGGGTGGTCTGCGAGGCGCGGCCGTTGCATCGTCGTGATCGGTGCGCGGGGCGCGGCAATCTGCATTCGCATTCCCACAAACAAATCCCGCGGCGCCATCGCGTCAACCCGGCCTTTTCAGCAGCCAGCCGATATGCTGTGCACACGCCCTGCGGCTTGCCAGCCCGCGCGGCAGGCATCATGGGGATGCGGTGGCACACCCAACTCTTTACCACGCCGCCGCCAAACCATTGATCTGGGCCGGCACCGCGCTTCTCGGTGCCGCCAGCCTCGGCATC
>DATJOH010000431.1:0-3822 GCA_035507235.1 Acetobacteraceae bacterium | reverse complement strand
ACGAGCGAAAATCCGCGCTGCTTGGCGATGCGGATGAGTTCGAAGGCGCTTGCGCGCACTTGCGTGACGGTGCCGGGGGCGGATTCGATATTGTCCAGCCACATGGTCTGGATGGAGTCGATGACCGCCATGGATAGGTCGCGCTCGCTTTCCAGAACGGCCGCGATGTCACGGGCGTTGATGCTGGCGGCAAGCGACAGCGGGGCATCGGCCAAGCCCAGCCGGCGGGCGCGCATGCGGATTTGTTCCGCCGCCTCCTCGCCCGAAACGTAGAGGACCTTCTTGCCGGCGCGCGCCAGGGAGGCGGCCGCCTGCAGGAGCAGCGTCGATTTGCCGATGCCGGGATCGCCGCCCACCAGCACGGCGCTTGCCGCCACCAGGCCGCCGCCCAGCACGCGATCAAGTTCACCGATGCCGGTCAGCAGCCGCGGCGGCGGGTCGGCGCTGCCGGCCAGCGTTTCCAGCGCCAGCTTGCGACCCGGCCGCGCCGCCGGGCCTGGGCGCGACTCCGCCGGTTCCTCGGCAATGGTGTTCCATTCGGCGCAGACCTCGCAGCGCCCGGCCCATTTGGCGCTGACGGCACCACACGCCTGGCAGACGAAGCGCGTCGTGTTCTTTGCCACTACGAAACCAGTTGACTGGCCGGGGCGGCTGAAACGGCTGCAGTGATGAGAATACCCATGAACGCAGCGACCCTTAAACAAGCGCGCGCGGCGCCGCAACGGGCGCGCGTTAACGCCGCGTCAGCCTGTTACGGTTAGAAGCCCGCGCCGGGGGACCGGACGTGACCATTTCAGCAACTGCTTTGCCGATTGTCGCCGCCGCCCTGGAAAGTTCCGGCACGCTGGTCGCCGTGTTCGAAGCGCAGGCGGCGGCGCCGCTGACGCCTTGCTTCAAGGAAGCGAGTGGAGCTTTTCTGCATTTCTGCGGTTACGGCGAAAATGAACTTGCCGGCCGCACGCTTGCCTGCCTGGCCGCGCCCGCCGCCGCCGCGTGGCCCGCGATCGAATCCGCGCTGAAGAATTACATGCCCTATCGCGGCGACCTCGCCTGCCGCGCCAAGGACGGCACGCAGAAATGGCTTGGCCTGCACCTCATGCCCGTCAACGACACGCCCGGCGGGATGCGGCGTTATGTGCTGATCGGCCGCGATATCACCGCCCAGCGCAAGGAAAGCGCGCAGGCGCGCGTGGTGCAGGGGCTGCTGCTGAAGAGTTTCATGGTGTTCGACCACGCCATCGCAATGGTTGCGGCGGATGATCGCATCGTCATGGCCAACACGCGGCTGGAAACGCTGCTTGGCAGTTCCGCCGGCAGCCTGGCCGGCGGCAGCGCGCTGGATTTGATCCTGCCGCCCTACCGGCAATTGGTGCGCGACGCCCGCGCCGTACATGTTGCCGAAGGCGAATCGACTGACGTGCACGCGGAACTGCGGCCGCGCGATGGCGCCCCCTTCCCTGCGGCGCTGCGCTTCACCCGCCTAAACGGCCCGGACGCCGCGGACGTCGCCACCATGGTCGTCCGCCCGCTGGAACATGGCACCAGCTTGCCGGCGCGGCTGCGCATGGCGGGCAAAATACGCTTCATCAGCCTCGATACGGTTCGGGCCGAATTGAAGGATCGGTGGGAAAGCGTCGCCGCCCGCGTGCTGGACACCGCGGAACAGCGGATACGCCGGCGCCTTCGGCCGGAGGATATGCTCAGCCGCACCGCGGACAAGGGATTCACCATCTGCTTCGCCGATGCAACGGAGGAGGAGGCCAGCGAAATCGCCGCCGCCGTCGCGCGCGACATCCGCCAGCATCTGATCGGCAACGGCGAGGATGCCGCCCTGTCACAGCTGTCCGCCATGGTAAGCCAAGTCGCCGTGCCGGCTTCCGATATGCCGGATATGCAACAAATTGGCCGGCACTTGCTGGCGGCACAGGCCGAAATCGATGCCGTGCCCTGGCCGGACCCGATTGCCGAAGCGGTGATCGGCGCGACTGACGGCGCCCCGGCAGCAAGTTTCATTCGTATCGAGCCGCCGCGCAGGAACGGCATCGGCCGCCTGGCCTTTCCGGACTCGACGCTGGAACAGGATCTGGCCGCGCTCCGCGCCGCCGCCGCCCTCACCACGCAGAATTCCGTGCTGGTGGATGTCGGCTTCACAACATTTCTCAACCGCTCGGCAATGGATCATTATCTGCAGGCCTGCATCAACCTGCCGCTGACGTTGCGGGAGCGGCTCTATCTGGTATTTTCGCCGTTGCCCAAGGGCACCACGCAATCCCTGCTGCAGGATCTGATGCGTCGCCTCAGCCGTTCCTGCGCCGGCTTCGCCGTGAGACTAGACGATCTGCGTCCGCCGGAATTCGAAATTGCCACCTGTCGCCCCGCGGTGGCCGTGGTGGACATGCGGCGTTGGGAGGGCGGCACCAGCGTCCCGACGGATCGGCTGCATCGCGTCACCAGCCTCATGCATTCCTATCGCGTGCGCGTGCTGGCGCTTGGCGTGAGTTCGGTCGAAACCGGACACGAGTTGCTGCGGGCCGGCGTGGATTGGCTTACGCTCGAGCACACCGCGCTGTAACGCGACGGGTAGCTCAATAATGAAGCGTTTTTTTGGTGTTACTTAGGTCGGCTGAAGGAAAACAGGCAAGGAAGGACTTCTTTTCTGAAGAAAAGAAGCAAAAGACTTTTGTCTGTGGCATCCAACAGCGCGTGCAAATCGGCGGATTCGGGTGCTGCCCGAAACGGATAAGAGTTCTTTTTTCGATTAGGAATTGCTCCCTTTTTCTCGTTTAGTCCGGATCGTCCAAGCCAATGGCGCGCAGCCGGGCGCGTTCATCGTCCCAGCCGCCGCGCTCCTTCACGTTCAGAAACAAATGCACCCGTCGCTCCAGCAGGCGCGCAATCTCCGACCGCGCTTTCGCACCGATCGATTTGACGCGCGAGCCGCCTTCGCCGATCAGGATTGCCTTCTGGCCAGGCCGCGCGACGTAGATCGTAGCGTCAATCCGCACGGAGCCATCGGGACGTTCTTCAAATGTCTCGGTTTCCACTGTTGTGCCATAGGGCACTTCCTCGTGCGTCTGCAGAAACACCTGTTCGCGCACCAGTTCGGCCGCCAATAGCCGGTCGGGCAGATCGGTGAGCTCCTCGTCCGGGTACAGGAACGGTCCTTCAGGCAGCGCCGCCGCAAGCGCTGTCAGCACGTCCTCGACACCATCGCCGGTCAGCGCGCTGATCATGAAGACGTGCTCTACCGCAACAAGCTCGCTCAGCGCCTGCGTCAGTGGCAGCAGGGCACTGGGTGCGACGCTGTCCACCTTGTTCAAAACGAGCCAGGCCCGCCGGCCGCCGCGCGCCAGCTTCGTGGCGATAGCCTGCACTTCCGCCGTCAACCCGGCCTTGGCATCCACGAGAAGCAGGGCAAGATCGGCGTCCTGCGCGCCAGTCCAGGCCGCCGCCACCATGGCGCGATCGAGCTTACGCCGCGGCTGGAAAATTCCCGGCGTATCGACGAGGAGAATTTGTGTGGCCCCGCGCACGACGATGCCCAGCACACGAAATCGCGTTGTCTGGGCTTTCGGACTGACGATGGAGAGCTTCGCGCCCGCCATGCGGTTGAGGAGCGTGGATTTGCCGGCGTTCGGTGCACCCACAATCGCAACGAAACCGCATTGCGTCATGCTGGGTGGGCAAGGCAGCAAGGATGTTCTGTTTTGTAAAAAAGAACCAAAAAACTTTTGATTGTATTAAGCTTGTCGGCGCTCATGAGGTTTAGCGGCAGCCGCTTCTTCTTCAGCGCCGATAGGCTCAACATAGGCTTTTTGCTTC
>DATJOH010000430.1:0-4277 GCA_035507235.1 Acetobacteraceae bacterium | reverse complement strand
AAGGAAGGCAAGCAGTTCTTTTTTGAAAAAAAGAACCAAAAAACTTTTATCCGTTACGGGCAGCACAGAGGCCGCCGATTTGGACTGGCTGCTGGACGCCATTGATAAAAGTCTTTTGCTTCTTTTCTTCAGAAAAGAAGTTCTTTCCTGCCTGTTCTCCCTTTCTCCCTACCTGGGCAGTTACCAAAAAAGAACTGCTTTCTTAGATTATCCCCTCCCGACGGAAGCTCGTCCAGGCGCCGTTGCCGACGATGACATGGTCGTGCAGCATGACCGCAACGGCCTTCAATGCCTCCGCCACCTGGCGCGTCATGACGATATCATCGTGTGAGGGCGTGGGATCGCCGCTTGGGTGATTATGCACCAGAATGACCGCGGATGCGTTCAGCTCCAGCGCGCGCTTGGCCACTTCCCGCGGATAGACCGGCGTGTGGTTCACCGTGCCGCGGGCCTGCGCCTCGTCGGCCAGCAAACGATTGCGCGTATCCAGAAACAGCACACGGAATTGTTCGATGCGCTCGCGTGACAGAACCGCCGTGAGATAGGCGAGCACCGCATCCCAATTGCTCAGCACCGGTTGGCTGCGCACCTCCGCGCGCGCCAGGCGCAGCGCCGCCGCATGCACGATCTTCAAGGCGGCGGCACCGGATTCGCCAATACCCTCGACGGCCAGCAATTCGCGCATCGGCGCCGCGACCACGTTGGCGTAACTGCCGAAACGTTCCAGCAGGCGATAGGCAAGCGGCTTGGTGTCCTGGCGCAGGATGGCCAGGAATAGCGTCATTTCCAGCAATTCGTGGTCGGCGACGGCGTCCGGCCCGGCGGTCAGAAGCCGCTGGCGCAGGCGGCTGCGATGTTCCTCGGCGCTGGTCGGGGTTTTCGGGCCCGATCGTTTCGGGGACGGCGGCGGCACCGCGGCACCCAAAAGATCGGCTTCCTCGCGCATCTCCCGGGGCACCGGCGGCGGCGCGGTCAGACGGCGTAAGGCGGGTGGTGCAAGCCTGCCGGCGAGATGGTGAAAATCTCCACCCCGGTCTCGGTGACGCCAACCATATGTTCGAACTGCGCCGACAGGCTGCGATCGCGCGTCACCGCGGTCCAGCCATCCTCCAGCACCTTCACTTCCGGGCGGCCGGCATTCACCATCGGCTCGATGGTGAAGAACATGCCGGGCTGCAACGTCGGGCCCTCGCCGCGGCGGCCGAAATGCAGCACATTCGGCGGCGCGTGAAACGTGCGGCCAATGCCGTGGCCGCAAAAATCGCGCACCACGCTGAAACGATGGCCTTCGACGAACCCCTGTATGGCGGCGCCGATATCACCCAACGTGGCACCTGGCCGCACCGCCTCCACGCCGTACATCATCGCGTCGTACGTCACCTGCATCAACATGCGGGCCTTGGTGGAGGGCGTGCCGGCCACATACATGCGGCTGGTATCACCGTGCCAGCCGTCCAAAATCACCGTTACGTCAATGTTCAGAACGTCGCCGTCGAGCAATTTGCGCTCGCCCGGAATGCCATGACACACCACATGATTGATCGAGGTGCAGATCGATTTCGGAAAGCCGCGATAATTCAGCGGCGCCGGCACCGCGCCGTGCGCCAGGATGAAGTCGTGACAGATCCGATCCAACTCGCCCGTGGTCACGCCCGGCCGCACATGCGGCGCAATCATGTCGAGCGTCTCGGCCGCCAAACGGCCAGCCGCCCGCATCGGCACGAAATCCTCGGGCGAATGCAGGGTAATCCGGCGTAGCTCGACACCGCCGTCCATGGTCACGTTCCTCGATGAAGCCGCCAATGTGCGCACCCACCGGCGCCGTTGCAAGCGCCGTGGCGGGGTTGCCTCCGGCGGCCGGGGGCTTTGCCCCCGGACCCCGAAGGCACTCGCTACCGTGCCCGCAAGGGCGGTGTGATGGGCTTGCGGTTGCTGCGGCGGATCGAGCGGGCCGGGCGCAGGGCCAGGGCCCGGCGGCAGGCGGCGAGCACGTCGCGGGGGCGGATGCCGGTGAGGCAGGCCATGGCGCGCGGGCATTCGCTGGTGAATTCCGCGTAGCAGGGCGCGCAGATGACACGGCGTTGCAGGGCCATGGCGGCACCGCCGAGCGGGGCCCATTCGCGCGCGTCCACGACGCCGGAATGGATGCCGACGGTTGGCACGCCGGCGGCGGCGGCGATGTGTTTGGGGCCGCTATTGTTGCCCACGAAGATCGCGGAGGCGCGGATGACCGCAGACAATTCCGTGAGGTTGAGCGCGCCGACGAGCGAAGCCACGGTGCCTTTGCTGGAAATGAGGGAGACCACTTCCTGGGCGATCGGCGCTTCGTCGCCGCCGCCGACCAGGACGACGTGGAGGTTTTCTTCCGCCACCAGCAGGTCGATCAGGGCCGCGAAGGATTCCGCCGGCCATTGGCGTACCGGATTGCCGACGCCGGGGTGGATGCAGGCGAGCGGCTTGGCGAGGAAGGCCTTGCCGAGTTTGGCGAGCGCCGGGACGGCGGCGGGATCGGCGGGGCGACCGATTTCCACTGGCGGCAGGTCGCGGCAGGCGGCGGCAACCGCGTCCACGAGGGCGAGCAGGCGCTCCGAGATGTGGGCGTGTTTGGTTTCCAGCCGGCGGTCGCCCTCCCATTCCAGGGCGACATCAAGCCAGGGGAAGCGCCCGTCATCGTCGTAGCCGGCGAGGAAGGGGGCGCCGGTGTAGCGCAGCACGCGCCGCGTGTCGGGGTGCATGCGTAGATCGATGGCCAGGTCGAATTTCTCGTCGGCGAGGCGGGCGGCGAGGGCGGCGAGTTCGTCGTCGCTGACCGGCCGCGCGCCCTCGCCGGAGCGGGCGTGGAAGAAGGTGAATTCGATGATGTCGTCGACGATGTTTTCGAGGCGCGCCAGGGCGGCGGTGGCGGGTGGCGCGAGCAGTGTCAGGTGCGCGGCGGGAAAGCGGGTTTTGAGCGCCCGGAGCGCCGGCAGCGACGTCATGAAATCGCCGATGTGGTCCAGCTTCGTTGCCACGATGCGGGTGATCGAGGCGGCGTCGGGTCCCACCGGACCGGCGTGGACGGTGAGCACCGGCTCGGGCTGGGGCTCGATCTGGTCCTCGTCGACGACCAGGTGGCGACTGTGGAACGGGTCGCCGCGCAGCAGGGTGGCGCGCCATTCCGTGTTGAAGCGCAGGACGTCGTAGCTGTCCTCGATGCCGGCGCGGCTGGCGAGCTCGTGGTGCGTGAAGGTGGCGTGCGGCGTGTAGATCACGGCGAGGCCAGCGCGCTGGGCGCGCAGGCAGAAATCCAGGTCGTTATTGATGACGTCGTGGGCTTCCTCGAAGCCGCCGAGTTCGTTGAATACGTCGGCGCGCACCATCTGGCAGGCGCCGGTGACGGAGGACATTTCGCGCGCGACGGTGGCGAGGCCGAACGGGCCCGGATCGTCGCCCTCGGCAAAACGGAAGGCATGGCGGGCATGGGTTTCGGCGAGATATTGGCCGCCGTGCTGGATCTTGCCGTCCGGGTAAAGCAGCCGGGCGCCGACGACGCCGACTTCCGGCCGCTGCGCCTGTTCCAGCAGCGCTTCGAGCCAGCCCTGGTCACGCGCCTCGATATCGTCGTTGAGGAACAGCAGGTAGGCGCCGCTGGCCGCGGCGGCGCCGATATTATTGAAGCGCGACCAGGTGAAGGCGTACGGCACGGCGATGACCTTGTCCACCGCGGTTTTCAGCCAAGCCTTGGTGTCCTTGTCGGTCTTCGGCACATTGTCGAGAACGATGATTTCCAAAGCTTCCTTCGGCGCGGTGTCGCGCAGCGACTGGATGGCCTTGCGGACGAGGCCGTCGCGGCCGGCGGTGGGCATGATGACGGAGACGCGGTCGCCCGCCGCTACCACCCGGCGCAGCCGCCATGTGCCGAGCACGCGGCCCGGTTCGGCCAGCGCCTTCACGCCGCGCCGCTGCGCCGCGCTGCGCAACGCCGGCAGGGCGACGGCGGCGTCGGTCAGGCCGGCGAGAGAGGCGAGGACGCGGTTGATATGGTGCGGGCGGGCGCCGGTTTCGGTGAGACGCAGTACAATGTCGTAGGGCGAAAAGCGGGCGAGATCGGCGAGATTGAGGCCGGCACGCTGCATCAGCGCGGCATCGGCGCACCAGGGGCGGCCGATGTAATCCATGGCCAGCAGGAGTTCGGGCGCGAAATCCGGCTTGTAGAAGGGCTCGCGTCGCTGGCGCGTGGCGTCCGGCCGGTTGTCGTCGGCGTAGATGAAGCCGCGTGTGCGATCGGCGGCATAGGC
>DATJOH010000429.1:0-6036 GCA_035507235.1 Acetobacteraceae bacterium | reverse complement strand
CCAGGCCGCCAGCGGCATCATCAGCGCCTGCATCGCTCCCAGCACCGCCGCCTGGCCGCTTGCAATGCGCTGCTCGCCTGCCGCCAGCATCGCCTGGCCGCCGAGAAACAGCAGCAACGCCCCCAACGCCAGCAGCGCGCCCTGCCGCAACGACGGCGGCCGCGCACCCCGCGTCATCGCGAAAATCGCCAGAACCAGCCCCGCCAGTACGGAGCGGACGCCCACCATCAACAGCGGCGGAATGGTCTCCACCGCCATGCGTATGGCCAGGTAGGTAGAACCCCAAACGAAACAGACGGCGATATAAGCGGCGATGGGTCCGATCCCGCCGCGCGTCGGGGTAGCAGGCATGGCCGTTTGCTAGCGGCGCAGGCAAGGGAACGAAAGGGCCGTGGCAACCGCGCTGCTATTCGGTCTCCCGCAACAAGCCCCAATTCTGCAGGCACTCGAACAGATAGCGCATGTAGGAGCGTTCATACTCCAGCCCCTCGGGTGAATCGGCGGCGTTCATATCGAACCACACATAGTCGTCGCTCGGCACCGGATTTGCGAACACGGACACAAATTCATCGACGTGCTCTACCCCACGATTTCGCCGCTTCGCTTTCCTCCCGGTCAGCAGAATGCGATTATTCTCATGCCCGGTGTGGCGCGCGAGCGCCCTTTGCAGATCAGGCAGGAAATCGACCTTGTGGGCGCCCCCGCCGAGCCGGCTGATGATGAAGACGACGGAATCGCCCGTGCAGGTGCGTCGGAAATTGTCGATTTTCATCGCCAGTTTCGCAAACAGCGGTTCGAAATTGCCGCTGGTCCAGTAAAGCCCCTGGTTATGGTTCCATTCGACGGAACCATCCTTGTGGCGGGCAATCGGCTGCCCATGGTGGGAAGAATCCACGTCGATCAGCTCAGGCAACGTATAGGTGGCGAAATCATTATCCAGCGCGGCGATCACCGCTGGTATTTCATGCGTTGCCAACGAAAAAGGATTGAACTCCGTGATGAATTGCCTCCTGTCGCGCATGCCCCAGCGATTGAGTATGGTCCACGGAATACAGTTGAGGCCGAGGGAAATGAAGCGGATGCCGGCCGCCCGCGGCGCCTCCTGCTCACGAAATTTCTGGCGCTGGCGAACCGCGTGGAACACCAGGCCGAGTTCGCCCTGCGTGCGCTCATGGCCCCTGGTCGCGGCGAGCACCTTGTCGATGTGCGCCACCGGCAGACAGGCGCGTTCGGCCTGGCGCAGCAGAAACGCGAGCAGCGTGTCGGATCGGTGCGATTTTGGCTCCAACGCCTCCACCAGTTGTTCCACCACCTGCTGCTTCGCCTGCTGCTCATCCATCTTGTCGAGCAGCATGATGGTAAACATCGCAGCCTGGTCATCGGCAAGCAGGTCGGCGCCTTCCAGCTCAGCCCTGGCGGCGACATAGTTTCCCGACCGGATAAGGCGATTTGCCGCTACAACCGCGCCCACCCGCCGTACTTCCCCAGTCTCACCCTGCACGTCCTGCCCCCGCGTCGGACCCCAAAAAGAACTTAACTCTCATCGATCCGGCTAACATGAAAGGCGCCGACGGTCGGCATATCACTTTGCCTTCTTGACGATAACGCTGGCCAGATCGCCAACATTCTTCAAACCGTCGATCTCCTGCGTGTTCAATTTAATGTTGAACCGATCCTCGACGGACACGATGATTTCGATCTGCTTGAAACTGTCCCAGCCCTGCACGTCCCTGGCCGTAAGCTCGGGAGTCAGGTGCATGTCGTCACGCATGAACACCTCGTTGAACACTTCCGTAAGGTCGGCG
This sequence comes from Acetobacteraceae bacterium, assembly GCA_035507235.1. Lineage (GTDB taxonomy): Bacteria > Pseudomonadota > Alphaproteobacteria > Acetobacterales > Acetobacteraceae > CAJCIS01. Next base: position 4,231 of record DATJOH010000429.1, on the reverse strand, counting down.
TAAATTGCCTCCTGGCCGGCGGGAATACTCATCGCACCTCAACCCTCAATGGTTTCTATAAACGTAGGAAACGGCTGAAACCCGGCAAGCTCCAGTTCGGCGACGCTATGCCCCTCCGGCGAGCGGGAAATCACGGCAAACCCCAGATTTTCGTAGTGGTCGCGCACCATGCCATTTTTCTTGGTCGGAATATACTCGCCAACGATCCGGGTAGCCCCCATCGCCTTCGCGGTCGCCGCAACAAGATTGAGCGTGGTCGCTTCCACCTGCCGCCCCAGCACGCGGCAGCTCATCAGCCAGGTGTCCATGATCACCGCGCCGGTCTCCTGCAAGCGGCCGATCACGATGGCGATGATGCCGTTATCGCCGAACCGGTCCAGCAGCCGTATTTGCAAGCCGAACGCATGCGGGTCCGCCATGATCGCTTCCACATCCGCATCGGTATGGCGCCGCGTCGTGAGGTTGAACTGATTCGTCTTGTTGATCAGCTGCACCACGCGCTGCTGGCCAACCGGGTCGAACCGCTTCCACACCATGCGCATATTGAGGCCGCGCAGGTAGGCGTCGGTATCGCTCGCCTCCACCCGCAACTGCTCGCGCGCCCGATTTTCCTGATATTGCGCCGTGCGCGCACGATCGTCGTCGGTGATTGCCAGGCTCTCGAAATAGCCCGCCGCCGCCAGCAGCGCCGGAATCCCCGACGGATCCTCGGACACTTCCGGCACCGCCACCATCGGCAATTCCTCGCGCACGAAATTGCGCTCGAACGGATTATCGTCGAGGAACACAAGCGAATCGATGCCGATATTGAGTTCCTTGGCGACGGCGCGGATATTCGCCGGCTTGTCGTCCCAGTTGGCGCGAAAGCACGCAATGTCGGGCAGCCGCAGCACCATGTCCGGATGGCTCTCGAACGGTTCGCGCGCATTCGCCGGATCGTTCTTGCTGGAAACCGCAAGGATCACCCCGCGCCGCGCCAGCTCGCGCACATATTCCTGAAGCGCGACGAACCCCTCGCCCAGCGGGCTGCCCTGGCCGATCACGATGCCGGCCATGCCGTCATCGCCGATCACCCCGCCCCACAGCGTATTATCCAGGTCAAGCACCAGGCATTTGTAGGAACGTCCCTGCCGCGCCGCGATCTGCCGCGCCACCAGTTCGCCATACATCGGCCCGGCAACCGGCGTGACTTCCTGCTTGGAGCGATGCCACAGCGCGGCATCGTGCCAGGCCGCCAACCCGTCCCGCGCCACCTCCCGATCCAGGGCGATGAGATCCACCCCCTCCGCCTCCGCCATGCCGCGCAGCGCCGCGTTCAGTTCGGTGACAAACCAGCTCCGCGAGCCGGGCAGGCGATGTTCGTTCCCGCCCATCAGGGCCGGAAACGGATCAGGCAGCGTCTGCTGCATGATCGGCACCTGAAATGCCTCGCGAGCCGCCCGCCAGCACCGCAGGAACATCGCCTTGGCATCATTCAGCGCCGCCGCGGCATCCTCGGCGCCAAGCGCCGCGTGCAGGCCCTGCGTCACATGCCGCGCATCCAGCGCGAACAGAATGGCCGTCGGCCGAAACGCGTACAGCGCCGATGTCTTGTCCAATATCTCTTGCAGATATTGCCCATAGTCGCATTCGTACGTCGTAATCCATATGTTGCGACGCAACCCCGCCACACGAATGGGCGCATGCAAATGCGCCACCGTCGACGAAGCCAGAATCGCCAGCCGCACCGGCCGCGTGGGCAGCCCGGAAGGTGCCGCCTCCCCATGCCGCCGGCGCACGATCTCGTCGAGCGCATTGGTCCGCACGAAATCAATCCGCCGGTTCGCGAGCGCCACCGCATCGGCCCAGATGTCGCCATCCCGCTGCGCCAGGGCCCGCAAATCGGCCCGCCAGGTCGGCGCCTCGGGCAGCCACATCAATGCCGGCATGAAATCGGTCCAAATGGCAGAAAACGGCCCCCGCTTACCAGCCTCGCTGCGGCGCGTCACGCGGCAAGGGAAGCCCTGCTTTTTTGAAAAAAAGAACTTTTCTCCGTTGCTGCAGACCTCCGCCCAACCAGGGCCCACCCGTGCCAGACGCAACAGGCAAAAGTTTTTTGGTTCTTTTTTTCAAAAAAGAACATCCTTCCCTTTCTTCCTTTTCAACCACTTACAACCCCACCCCCCTGCCCGACCACCCCTTCCCATCCGCACCGCAAGCGGCCATTACCGCCACGCGGTTACAGGGACGTGAGGCATAGATGAAGCTGGTCGAGGCCGCTGGCTTGCAGGTGGCGCAGGTTCTGCACGATTTCGTGGTGCAGGAGGCTTTGCCCGCCAGCGGGATTTCCACCGGCCAGTTCTGGGCCGGCTACGCCGCCCTGATCGCCGACCTGGCGCCCCGCAACCGCACCCTGCTGCACAAGCGCGACAGCCTGCAGACCACCATCGACAGTTGGCTCGCCGCCAACCGCAGCCGCCCGCTCGACCCCGCCACCTACGAATCGTTTCTGCGCGATATCGGTTACCTGGTGGCCGAGCCGCCGCCCTTCACCATCGGCACCGCCAATGTGGACCAGGAAATCGCCCACATTGCCGGCCCGCAGTTGGTCGTGCCCATTTCCAACGCCCGCTACGCGCTGAACGCCGCCAACGCCCGCTTCGGCAGCCTGTACGACGCGCTTTACGGCACCGATGCGATCCCGGAAGAAGATGGCGCCGCGCGCGGCAAAGCCTACAATCCCACGCGCGGCGCCAAGGTCGTCGCGCGCGCGCGCGAACTGCTCGACGAATTCGTGCCGCTTGCCGGATTTTCCCACGCCAACGTCACGCAATACCGCGTGCAGGACGGCAAGTTGCTGGCCCACGCCGGCGCAGCCGAAGCCGGCCCGCGTGACCAGACGCTGTTCGCCGGCTGGCAGGGCCCAGCGGACTCACCCACCGCTATCCTGTTCCGCCATAACGGCTTGCACATCATCCTGGAAATCGACCGCACCCACCCCGTCGGCCGCGACGATCCCGCCGGCGTCGCCGACATGGTCATCGAATCGGCCGTCAGCACCATTATGGATTGCGAGGACAGCGTCGCCGCCGTGGATGCCGACGACAAGGTCGCCGTCTATCGCAACTGGCTCGGCCTGACCCAGGGCACGCTTTCCGCCAGCTTCCCCAAGGGCGGCAAGAAACTGGAACGTTCACTCGCGCCGGACCTGGTGTTCGAGGCGCCTGGCGGCGGCAAGCTCACCCTGCACGCGCGCGCCTTGATGCTGGTGCGCAATGTCGGCCACCACATGTACACCGATGCCGTGCTGGATACGGCCGGCGAACAAACGCCCGAAACCTTCCTCGATTGCGCCCTCACCGCGCTCATCGGCGTGCACGATCTGCGCGGCCGCCCGAAGCTGCATAATTCCCGCAAGGGCTCGATCTATATCGTCAAGCCGAAGCTGCACGGCCCCGAAGAAGTCGCCTTCGCCAGCGAATTGTTCTCGCGCGTCGAGGACATGCTCGCCCTGCCGCGCAACACCCTCAAAATGGGCATCATGGACGAGGAACGCCGCACCAGCGTCAACCTCGCCGCCGCAATCCACGCCGCCCGCGACCGCGTCGTTTTCATCAATACCGGCTTCCTCGATCGCACCGGCGACGAAATCCACACCTCCATGGAAGCGGGTCCCATGATCCGCAAGAACGACATCAAGAACACGCCCTGGATCCGCGCCTACGAGGACCAGAACGTCGATATCGGCCTCTCCTGCGGCCTCCCCGGCCGCGCCCAGATCGGCAAGGGCATGTGGGCCATCCCCGACAAAATGGCCGACATGCTGGCGCAAAAAATCGCCCACCCCCGCGCCGGCGCCAGCACCGCCTGGGTCCCCTCCCCCACCGCGGCCACGCTCCACGCGCTGCACTACCACCAGGTGGACGTCACCGCCCGCCAGATCGAACTCATGACCCGCGGCCGCGCCCCGCTCCGCGACCTCCTCACCCCACCGCTCTCCCCCGGCAAGAACTGGTCGGCCGAGGAAATCCAACAGGAACTCGACAACAACGCCCAGGGCATTCTCGGCTACGTGGTCCGCTGGGTGGACCAGGGCGTCGGCTGCAGCAAAGTGCCGGACATCCACGATGTCGGCCTGATGGAAGATCGCGCAACCTGTCGCATCTCCTCGCAGGCCATCGCCAACTGGCTGAAGCACGGTGTCGTCAACAAAGATCAGGTGGTGACGACATTCGAGCGCATGGCGGCAGTG
>DATJOH010000428.1:0-3030 GCA_035507235.1 Acetobacteraceae bacterium | reverse complement strand
CGCCACGCGGCAATCGCCGCCTTGCCGGATTGGTTGGCGCCGAGCGTCCAGAACACCGGGGCGCCGGCCGGCCGCGCCGCGGTGGCGCAATCGCAGAGGCGGTTGAGCGCGGCCGCATCAGGAAGACCGAGTGAAGCCGCGTGGGCCAACCGGGTCATGCCGGCGATGCCGCGCGCCGGATAAAAGGGTGCGTCCGGCGCGATTTCGGCAAGCGTTGCCGCCACGCGGAAAAACTCTGGTCGCCGTGCCAGGCCAAGGAGGAACGATGGAAAATCGGGCTCGTTGGCGTGGCGCATGGCGTAGGCGCGCGGCAGACCCAGCGGGCAATCGATGCCGAAGGCGACGGGGGCACCGTTGGCTCTTTCCAGCAGGCGCGCGAACAGGGTTTCCGGCGGCCCCACCGGCTCGGGCGCGGCGATGGTCCAGCCGCCGGCGGTCGGCGCCGCGAGGCACATCCAGCGTTTCGCCGCCGCATAACTCCAGTCCGCGTGGACGGCGAGCGGGGTGATAGTCATGCGATGGGGCGCAAGCTGGCGAAGAAGCGCCGGGGGCCGTAAGCGGTCACGATGATTGCCGGTATTATCCTGGCGGGTGGCGGCGCGCGCCGCATGGGTGGCGGCGACAAATGCCTGCTGAAGCTGGGGAGCGCCACCATCCTCGACATGCTTCTGCCACGCCTCGCGCCGCAGGTTTGTCGCGTTGCCATCAGCGCGAATGACGATCCGGGGCGTTTCGCCGGGTTTGCGCTGCCGGTGCTGCCTGATGCGATTGGTGCCGGGCCGCTGGCGGGCGTCGCCGCGGGCCTGGCTTGGGCAAGCGCCATCGGCGCCGAGGCGCTGCTCACTGTTCCCGGCGACACGCCTTTCATTCCGCCGGATCTCGCCGACCGCCTGGTGCCGGCCCCCGCCTGGGCCGCGAGCGAAGGTGCTGTCCATCCGCTCGTCGCACTTTGGCCCGTTGCGGCGGCGGGCGCGCTTGATGTCTGGCTTGCCGGCGGCACGAACTTGCGGGTGCGCGATTTCGGCCAGTCGATCGGCATGCGCACGATCGATTTCGCCGACACGCCGGACCCGTTTTTCAACATCAACACGCCGGACGATCTCCGGGAAGCTGGCCGCCGGCTTTCGCGATCTGCCGCAGCGCCGTAGCCTTCGGCGCAATGACCTGGCCGCTCGTCGAAACTTTTACATATGCCTTCGTGGCGTTGATGGTGATCGTCGATCCCGTCGGCACCGCGGTGGTGTTCGCGGCGATGACGCCGCAGGATACCGCCGCCGAGCGGGCATCGCAGGCGCGGCGGGCCTGTCTTGTCGCCTTTCTTGTGCTTGCCGCGTTCGGATTGGCCGGCGCCAATCTGCTTTCCGCCATGGGCATAGGCCTGCCGGCCATGCGAATCGCCGGTGGCGCGCTGCTGTTTCTCACCGCGGTCGAAATGGTTGCCGACCGCCATGCGTTGCGCGGCACCGACCCGGAGCGCGAGGCAGCGCTGCGGACCGACCAGGATATTGCGATCTTCCCTCTGGCCATTCCTTTGATCGCCGGCCCGGGTGCGATGACCACCATGGTGGTTCTGCACAGCCGCGCTGGCGGCCGCGTGTGGCATATCGCCGCCATCGAGGGTGCGGCGGCGCTGACGATCATTTTGACCCTGGGCGCGTTATTGTCGGCCAGGTTCCTTTCGCGCGTGCTGGGCGAAAGCGGCGCGAGCGTTGCGGGGCGCGTGCTTGGCGTGCTGCTTGCCGCACTGGCGGTGCAGCTCGCCATCGATGGTTTCCACGAGGCTTTTCCACGTTGAAAGGCGACGCGGACAAAAGCGCCGCTATAGCAGGGCAGTTTGCCATGAAGGCTTTATGCGTTTTGTCATGATTGGGCAGCCGGAAGGGGCTTTTGCCGCGTTGCAGACGGATTTGGCCGCAGCGGGATTTTCGCGCGCCGACAATCTGCCCGCCGATCTGCTGATTGCACTGCCCCAGGATGCAGACGCCGCCATTGTGGGCATCGAGAATTTCGCCGATGTGGTGGTGGCCGGCCAGGAGGCGCTTGTGGTCAATATTCTGCACGGCTGCGCACAGGACGATTGGCCGGGCGCCCGCGCCGCTTCGCTGATCTGGGCGTTTACGCGTCACGCCGCTCTCGCCTGGGCGCCGCGACGCATACGCATAAATGCCATAGGCCTTGGCGTCAGCCCGAAACTGTTGAGTGAGCCGTCGGAGGCATCCGGCCAACCCGCCGGCCCGTCACCCGCGGTGCCGGCCACACCGGAGGACATTGCGGCAACCGTGCGCGCCATGTGGAATTTCCCCAGCATGACCGGCCAGCTTATCCGGCTCGGCGCGCCGTGAACGCGCCCCGCCTCGCCGACGCCCAGCTTGCGCTGCGCCACGTGTTCCTGCGCGACATGGTGCTGCCTGCCTCGATCGGCGTGCACGCCTTTGAACACGCGGCAGCGCAACGGATTCGCGTGAATGTCGATCTTTCCGTCACCGACGACAGCGCGCAGCAAGCGTCGCGCGCCGGGCCGGGGCGCGATGAGCTTTCTCGCGTGGTGGATTACGAAGCGGTGGCGAAAAAAATCCGCGCCATTGTGGCAGCGGGCCATGTGCGGCTGCTGGAGACGCTGGCCGAGCGGCTGGCCGAGGCCTGCCTTGCCGACCCGCGCGTGCGGCTCGCGCGCATACGTGTGGAAAAGCTGGATATTTTCGCCGACACCGCGTCGGTCGGGGTGGAAATCGAGCGCCGCGGGGTGGAGGCAGGCGGATTAATCCCCTAAGCCGGTTGTGTCGCTTTTTTGATTTCGTGTGACAATTTCATGTCAAACGCATGACGGGGTGTCGAAGCGTCTCCTAGCAAAAACAATGGGTTACGTGTTACAGGCGGCATCGCAAAAATGTCATAAACCCTTGAGTTAACTTACGGCACCGTTGCTGCCCACACCGATCCCCACAGACTTATCCACAAGGCCGAGGCCTACGCGCTCCGCGTGTGGGCAGGCACGGACGCCACTTGAGACCGGGGGCATGGCCGCCCACC
>DATJOH010000427.1:0-3434 GCA_035507235.1 Acetobacteraceae bacterium | reverse complement strand
CGGATAAGATCGATCGCCTGGTCGCCGGCATACGCGCCAGCGTCGATACGCCCAACGCCAATGGCGGGCTCCGCCCGTTCGATACGGCGGATGATGCCGAATTATACACCGCCCTGTTCGGCGGCGTCGCCGACCGCCTGAAGGGCGCAACGGCGCTGTCCGTCTCGCCGAGCGGCACGCTGCTCAGCCTGCCATTCGGCCTGCTGCTCACCGGCCCTGCAACGCCCGATAAACTTGTCGATGCACCCTGGCTGATACGCGATCTGGTAATCGCCCACGTGCCGGCACCCGCCAATTTCGTGCAACTCCGGCGCCTCGCCGGCACCTCGCGCGCCATCGAACCATGGTTCGGATTTGGCGATTTCATTCCGGTAACCGAAGCCCAGGCCGCCGCCACCTATCCGCCCGCCACCTGTCACGACAGCGCGGCATTGTTCGCCGGCCTGCCGCGCCTGCAAGGTGCGCAAACCGAACTGACAGAGGCGCGCAACCTGCTCGGCGCCTCCCCGCGCGACGAACTGCTCGGCACCCAATTTACCGCGTCACGCGTGCTGGCCACAAAACTCAGCGACTACCGCCTGCTGCATTTCGCCACCCACGGGCTGCTGCAAACCGACCTCGCCTGCCAGGCCGAACCCGCCCTCATCACCTCCGCGCCGCCCGGTGCCAAGGACGCCTCCGGCGCGCTCCTCACCGCCTCGCAAGTCGCCGGCCTGAAACTCGATGCGGATGCGGTACTTCTTTCCGCGTGCAATACCGGCGGCGCCGGCGGCTCCGCCCCCGGCGAAAGCCTGTCCGGCCTGGCGCGCAGCTTCTTCTACGCCGGCGCCCGCGCCATGCTCGTCACCCACTGGGACGTGAACGATCGCGTCAACGCCGTGCTGGTCGGCACCACCCTCGCCTACGCCAAGGACGACCCCGGCCTCGGCATGTCCGCGGCGCTGGCAAAGGCGCAACGGGCACTGCTGGCAAAGGCACAACAATTGCCCAATCTGGCCAATCCGTTCTTCTGGGCGCCGCTGGCGCTGATCGGTGACGGCACGTCGTCCATTACGCAAAACATCGCGTCGCGGTAACCGATAAGGAAGACTCTTCTTTTTGAAAAAAATAAGCGGCGCAAAAAACTTTTACTCATTGCGGGCAGCATACGGTTCGCCGGGTTAAACGGAACACTGGACGTCATTTTCAAAAGTCTTCTTTTTTCGTAACTGCCCAGGTAGGACCAACCATCTGAAAAGAACGGAAAGTCAAGCCGTTCTTTTTTGAAAAAAAGAACCAAAAAACTTTTACCCGTTGCGGCTGGCATCCGAATCCACCGATTTGGCCTGGCTGTTGGACGCAACTGATAAAAGTCTTTTGCTTCTTTTCTTCAGAAAAGAAGTCCTTCCTTGCCTGTCCTCCTTTTCGCCCTACCTGGGCAGCTACCTTTCTTCAGAAAAGAAGTCCTTCTTCTTATTGCGCGTATTCCGTCCCGACCATACCGGGCTTCGCCTTACGCCCCCATCAACCCCGCCGCCCGCACGCCCGCGACGCTCGCGCGCGCCACCGGCGCCTCCAACCCGTTCGTGAGGCGCAACCGAACATTCCGCCCATCGCGCACGCACCCCGCCACGGCGGACCGCGCCACCCACCACGACCGATGCGTGCGAATGCCGGGAACATCCGCCAATTCCTCCAGCGCCTGACGCAACGGTATCAGAATGAGCGCGGAGCCGAGCCGCGTGTGCGCGCGCACATAATGATCCTCCATCTGCAACGCGAGCAGATCCTGGCCAAGATGCGCTGGCAGCCTGGCCAGAAACGATCCCGCTTCGCCCGCAGGCCGCCCCGCCGGCACGCGCGCCACCTCACCGCGCCCGGCAAGCAGATGCACCAGGGGCAGAATGGCGGCCACGACCAGTGTCTGGCCGTACCAGACGAGCGCCGGCACGGTGCGGATCGGCCCCGACCACAAGGTAGTGGCGATGGCATGGCAGGAAGCCGCAATGGGCACCGACCCGGCAACGGTCGCCACCACAAGGCTCGGAAAAATTGGCAGCGACCAGCGGCATGAAGCGGCCAGCGCCACGCGACGTGCCAACCCGAGCAGCAACGTGCCGATCAATACCGCCGACACCCAGTACGCCAGGCGCTCCGGCATCGTCCCGTTCAGGTAGCTCCCGAACGGCCCGAGCACGCCAAGCACGACGCCGACCGCGGCACCGATCCCACGCTCGCGCGGCCAACCCGACCATGAGCCAGACACAGTGCCGCCCACGCCCGTTTGCCTGGCCACGAATCCGTTCGCCCATTCGCGCATCGGCGCGAGGCGGCCGAGCCAGACGGCCTCATAAGGCGGCGATGTCTTTCGCAAGGTCGGTTCCATGAAGGCTCGATTACTATCTGCTCTCGGCGCCGCCCTGTGGTTTTTTACGGTCTCCGCCTATGCCGGCCAGGTTGGCTTCAGCAAGCTCACAGTGCCGGACGGCGCCAACCCGCCGCTCCAGGTCGGCGTATGGTATCCCACCGATGCGCCAGCGCGGCCGACCCAGATCGGCCTATTCACGCAGGCTGTCGCGGTCGATGCGCCGATCCGCGGCGCGGCCCTGAAGCTGGTGGCGATATCGCACGGCCATGGCGGCGAGTTCGCCGGCCATTCCGACACCGCCTATGCGCTCGCCGCTTCGGGCTTCGTCGCCGCGTCACTGACCCACACCGGCGACAATTACCGCGACGAAAGCCGCGGCCTGGACATGGCCGGGCGCACGCGCTCGCTGCACGCCGTCATCGACGCCATGATGACCCACTGGCCCCGCGGCACGCTGGACCCGGACCATGTCGGCCTGTTCGGCTTTTCCGCCGGCGGCTTCACCGTGCTGGCGGAGGCGGGCGGCACGCCGGACATGCGGCGCATCGGGCCGCATTGTGTGGCGCATCCGGATTTTTTCGATTGCGCGCTGACCGCGGGCCACCGGCCGGGCAACCACGATGCCGCGGCCACCTACACGCATGACGCGCGCATTCGCGCCGTGGTCGCCGCGGCGCCGGCGCTCGGCTTCACCTGCACCGCGGCAGGACTGCGCGACGTAACGATGCCGGTGCAACTCTGGCGTGCCGGCAACGACAAGGTGCTGCCCTCACCCTTTTACGTGGAACCGGTTGCCGCCGCCCTGCCGCACCCGCCCGACCTGCATGTCGTGCCCGGCGCTGGTCATTTCGATGTCCTTGCCCCCTGCCCCGCGGCGCTCGCCAAAGTGGCACCCGCCATTTGCATAAGCGCCCCAGGCTTCGACCGCGCGGCGTTTCACGACGCCTTCAACCGCGCGGTGGTGGCGTTCTTTACGCGCGCGCTGGCGCCAGGCAACTGACGTCCAAGCGCTTGCGCTGGCACCACCCTGGCGGCACTGGCCGGTTTTCAATCCCCCTGTCATGCTACCGGATAACTCCTTCCGTGC
>DATJOH010000426.1:0-3931 GCA_035507235.1 Acetobacteraceae bacterium | reverse complement strand
TGCTGCCCGCAACAGATAAAAGTTTTTTGTTTCTTTTTTTCAAAAAAGAAATACTTCCTTTCTTCATCGCCCGATTCAGCGGCTTTCAGGACGATCCTGCACCAGGCGCACGAAACTGGCGATGACGTCGCGCACATCCTGAGCCGGGATGGGAAGCTGGTTTTCCGGTATTGTCAGTCTGTCCAGAAACTGCCCGGCCTCGGTGTAAATGGAAAGTTCCAGGCTGCTGGCAATGATTTGTGGGTGGCACACGATATCAGCGTCGTTTGCACCGCGCCGGCACGCTTCAATAAATTCCCGGATTTCCGTGAGCCAACCCGCCTGCTCCCCGGCTTCGGCGAGAAACGCGGCAATTTCGTTCGCCACCTGAGAGAGTGGCACCAGGCCCACTGGCACGCAGCCCTGGCTCTCGTGAAAGATGTGGCTCCGCCAGGTGTTGAATGCGGCTGTCCGGCTTGCCTTTGCTGCCTCCTTGTCCGGCTCTTCTGGCAGGCCACCGGCCGCTTCGATCTGCTCCCAGATCGGGATGTCCCAATCGATGCGCAGGCCAAGCAACACGCCGAAACCGCTGCGGGCCAGATCATCCGTGTCCCCCGGGGGCAGGTCGCGTGGCGCCTTGCCGTCGACCAGATCGAGCAGCACGCGACGAACGGCACCAAATGAGAGATCCTTTATGACGTCTGGCGATCGCCAGCCCGGCAGCAGGCGCACCTCATCGCTTTCCGCCACGGCGCCGGACGCGATAAATTCCTGGGCGAATTGTTCCCCATCCGGTACGCCGGCGGCGGGAAGTGCCACCACGAGCGCCACCAGCTCGGCCGATCCCGACGGGCCGACGGAAGCCGCTTCCGCCGCTTCCCGCAGCACCCAATCGAGCCAGTCCCCGGCTTCGTCGCCATCGCGCTCTCCAAGCTTGCGGACGGCGAGATCCAGCACATCCGTTCGCCCTGCTTCCATGAGGCCCTGAACCAGGACGTCAAACTCGTCGCTCTCTTCATCCTCGTCGTCGAACGCCGCCAGCAGGCCATCCGCGATCGGTCCTGGCGCCTTGCCGAACGGTTGGGCGGACGGCAAGGCCGCTGGGTTGAGGCTGAGCGTTTGCAGCGCCGCCGCGCCGCGGAGCAGGCGGTTTCGGTCGATCCAGGCGCGACGATTTTCCGCGGTATCGTCGCGGTCGGATATCCAGCGCCGAAAGGCGCCGCGGTCGGCCCGCTGCACCAGAACCTCGACACCAGCCTCCAGCATAACCGAGGCGACGGTGCGATTTACGGCCAGCGCGGTGGCCAGGTCGGTTTCACCGGGGCGAAAAATATCGAGCGTTTCGGCATCGGGGTAATGAGTAATGAGAATGGCGGCGATGTCCGGCGCGGTATCCCGTGCGAGAAATTCGGCCCGGGTGATGCGGTCGTTTTGGACGGTCGGCTTGGGCACGGGGTAATCCTGGGTGGGCGCGGAGTATGGCGGTGGATCGAGCCTCCCCGCAACCGTCGCTGTTGCCGCAACCGGGGCGGGCGCTCACGGCCCGGCGGGCTCGCGCAGCGGACTATTCGGCCGGGCCTGGGCGTACATTTCCCACACCATGTCCTTCATCAGGCCGAACATATCCTTGCCTTTCTCGTAAAGATCGAAATGACCGCGCCCCGGAATGAAGCGGAATTCGGATCTGGCATGCAGCCCGTCGAGCACGGATTGCAATCGATGCGCGGGACCGTCCAGGTAGAACGTATCGGCGCCGCCGACGATGACATGGATCTTGCCGTCGAGATCAGGCTGCAGCGTGCGCCAGTGCGCGGCAATCAGATGCGCGATGTCGTAATGCGCCTGCCAGTAAGCAACCACATCGGGATCAACGTCGCCGGTCACGCGATTGAACATCGGTATCGGGCTTCCGTCTGGACCGCGTGGTGAAAACACCCAGTCGAATGAACTGAACTGGCCGCCGTTGCGGCCAAGCACCGCCTCCAGTTTCGCGACCGGTTCGATAAAGCCGACGGCTTTGCCATGCATGCGCACCAACGGCACCGGCGCGCCATCCGCCAAGTGGTACATGTTGGCGTGTGGCGCATAAAGATCGACGTTGGTGAAATCGTGGAAATCGGTGGGATCGGGCGAGGTGGACCAGGTACCGCCAAAAAAGGACGGATAGGTTACCTGCAGCCAGAGCGTGGCCCAGCCACCTGAGGAATGACCGGTGAGGAAGCGGCCGCCGGGTGTGCCGTCCATGCGGTAATGTGCTTCCAGATTCGGAATGAGCTCTTGCGTCAGCGCGTCGCCCCAGGGCCCGTTATTGACCGAGTCGGCAAATTCGCTGGTGCCGGTGGGGCTGGACTGGTCGAGAAAAACCCAGATCATGGGCGGAAGTTTGTTCGCCCGCATGGCGCCGTCGACATAAGCGAGCGGACGGAGCAAGCCAGCGTGGGAGCCGCCGAAGCCGTGCGTGTAATAAACCGTGGGATAGGTGGTTGCCGCTTTCGCATCGTACCCAGGTGGCGGCAATACCCAGGCGCGCAGCACGATCGGGCGCCCCCAGAATTTCGTCAGACAAGCGCTCTGGAATTGGATGGGGATGGCGTCCGGACGCGACGCGGCGACGGCCTGGCGAATGGCGGCGGGAACCCGCGCGGGCTGCACCCAGGGATTGGCGGCAGGAATGGTCTGGCGCAGAGCGATCGGCGGGATATCGGCCGCGCCCGCGTTGACGGTGAAGCGCGTTACGTCGCTGACCAGATCGCCTTCGGTACGGCCGCCATAGGCGTAATCGTGATGCGTATCGAGCACCGCTTGCACCAGGTAGGAGCCAGGCTTGAGTTTGGAAAACCCGGCGGGAAAGGCAATCCTGTCCGTATCGATCGTGGTCGTTTCGCCCGGTGTCAGACGCGGAATTTCCTGCGCGGCAACCGTGACCGCGTCCGGTTCGAATTCATCGACATCGATGGCGGCGGGTGGGTTGGCCTTGGGGAGGGGAATGGCGAACAGCAGCAAACGGCCGGAAACAGCGTGTGGCGCCGTGGCCGGAAGGACAATTTGCACGACGTGACAGGTCGGAGGCGGCGTGGCGGCAACTGCCGCGACGGCGAAAGCAAAGCTCAGGACAGCGGCGCGAATCGGCAATGTGTGTCGCGGCATACGAATTTCCCCCGGGCGGCGCCTGCCGGGCCTCCTTTGCAGCACTTGTGCCAGTGGGGGCTTGTTCGCTAACTGGTTGATTTACAACGCATTAGCCGAATTCCGCGGCAGGATGGTTGGCGCGGCGTGTCATGTTCTGGCGTGACGCATGGCGAAGCGCGTCACAGAAAAGGAAGGCTTCTTTTTTGAAAAAAAGAAGCAAAAAACTTTTTTCTGTTTCGGTAAATATGCCGGCGACGTGCAACAGATAAAAGTTCTTTGCTTCTTTCTTTCAAGAAAGAAGTCTTCTTCCTTACCTGCTCACAAGGGCACGAATACGCTGCGCGTCCTCGGATGTTGCCGGATTGTAAATAACCATGGTGAGGTCGGGACGGCCGTCGATAACGAAGGAGGAATATTCGAACGCCACCAGTCCGAGCACCGGGTGCTTCAACTGCTTGAGGCCCTCGCCGGAATATTGCACGTCGTTTTCGCGCCATAATGACGCGAATTCGGGGCTGAGGCGGCAAAGTTCCTCGACCAGGTCGGCTACGTGCGAGACCGCGCCGGCGCGGGCGGCATCGGCGCGGAAGGCGGCGACGAGGTGGCGGGCGACGCTTTGCCAATCCTGCTGGGCTTCGCGCACGCGCGGATTGCCGAACATCATGCGCAGAACGTTGCGCTCGCCTGGCGGGAGGGCGGCGTAGTCGGTGAGCACAAGGGCGGCGGCGCGGTTCCAGGCGATGACGTCCCAGGCGGCGGTGCGCACGATCGCCGGACTGACGTCGAGTGCATCGAGCACGTGCTGCAGGCGTGGGGTGATGCC
>DATJOH010000425.1:0-7336 GCA_035507235.1 Acetobacteraceae bacterium | reverse complement strand
GTGGAAAATGCGTCGCTGATGCCGTGGCTGACCGGCACGGCGCTGGTGCATTCCGCAATCGTTGTGGAGAAGCGCGAAAGCCTGAAGATCTGGACGGTGCTGCTGGCGATCGGCACGTTTTCGTTCTCGCTGTCCGGCACGTTTCTGGTGCGATCCGGCATTCTGAATTCGGTGCATTCCTTCGCGAATGATCCGGCGCGCGGCGTTTTCATTCTTGGCCTGCTGGCGCTGCTGATCGGCGGATCACTGCTGCTGTTCGCGTTGCGGGCGCCCAAGCTGTCGGCGGGCGGCATATTCGCGCCCATTTCGCGCGAGGGCGCGCTGGTGCTGAACAATATATTCCTTTGCACCATCTGCGCCGTGGTGGTGGTGGGCACGATGTATCCGCCGTTCGCGGATTTGTTGCTCGGGCAGAAGATCAGCGTCGGGGCGCCGTTCTTCAACGCGACCGTGCTGCCGCTGGCGCTGCCGCTGTTCGCGGCGATGGCGGTGGGGCCGTTGCTGCCGTGGAAGCGCGCGAAGCTGTGGCCGGTTGTCGAGCATGCCTGGTGGGCCGGACTGGCGGCGCTGGTAGTCACCGGATTTTCCCTGATCGGCGCGAAGATTCTGCCGGCACTCGCCTTTGGACTGGCCACCTGGATCATTCTCGGCAGTTTCGCGGAAGTGGTGGAACGCACATTGCTGTTCCGGGCGCCGGTGGCGACCAGTGTGCGACGCGCGCGCGGCCTGCCGACGGCGGTGCTGGGCGCGGCGCTGGCACATGCGGGCGTCGGCGTGACGATCGCCGGCCTGGCTGGATCCTCACTCTCCACTCAGACGATTGTTGCGGCCAAGGTCGGCCAGACTGTGCATGCGGGCGGCTATGACTGGACGCTGATGGATTTGCGCAATCATGATGGGCCGAACTACACGGCGCGCGTGGCGACGTTATTCGTGGCGAAGGACGGCGTGCCGCGGATGATGATGTATCCGTCGCGGCGCACTTTCCCGTTGCAGCACCAGACGACCTATGATGTCGCAATCGACACGAATTTGCTGCGCGACGTGTATGCCGTGCTGGGGGATGAGCGCGACGGCGCGGCGGTGTTGCGGCTGCACATCAATGTCCTGGCGCCGTGGATTTGGCTCGGCGCTTTCATAATGGCGCTGGGCGGCGCGCTTTCGCTCGCCGATCGGCGGCTGCGGGTGGGTGCGCCGGCGCGCGCCCGCCTGGTGGTGACGGCATGAGCGTGACGCGTAGGCATTTGCTGGCGCTGGTGCCGCTGGGCCTTGCGGGCGCGGCAGGTGTGGCGTTCTGGCGCATGCTGGACCGCATGAAGGTCGGGAAATTCGATCCGCACGATATCGGCAATCCGCTGGTGGGACGGCCGGTGCCGAATTTTTCGCTGCCGGGGCTGGGCGACAAGCCCGGTTTCGATGCAGCCGCATTGCGGGCCGCGGCGGCGAAGCAGCCGCTGCTGGTCAATTTCTACGCGAGTTGGTGCATACCGTGTGCCGAGGAGGCGGATATCCTCGGCTCGCTGGCCGCCCAAGGCGTGTTGTTATGGGGTGTCGCCTACGAAGAGAAGGATACGTGGAAGAAATATCTCGAGCAATATGGTGATCCCTATCAAAGGCTGGCGGATGATCGGAACGGGCGCGTCGCGATCGACTGGGGCGTTTACGGTGTCCCCGAAACGTTTTTGATCGATCGCGCCGGCATTGTGCGCTGGCACAGGGCGGGGCCGCTGACACCGGATGCGGTGCGAGACGAGCTGCAGCCGGCGCTGCGCGCGGTTGCGTAAGGACCTCCTTTTTGAAAGAAAGAAGCAAAGAAATTATTTTGAGCAAATCAGCGCTGAGGAAAAGCAAAGGGCCCATAATGCCGCTGAACTGCTTAAGCGCCGATAGGCCTAGCAAAAGTCTTTTTGCTTCTTTTTCTTCAGAAAAAGAAGATTCTTTCCTGCTTTTCCTTTTCCTCCTCCTGTTCCTAGCCACCCCCGCCCTGGCGGTGTCCGATCCGATTGAAATGATACCCAACCCAAAGCTGGAAGCCCGCGCCGAAGTGATCGGCAGCCAGTTACGTTGCCTTGTGTGTCAGAACGAATCGATCGAGGACAGCCAGGCCGATCTGGCACGGGAGTTGCGCAAGATCGTGCGCCAGCAGGTGGTCGCCGGCAAGACGAACCAGCAGGTGATTGCCTGGATGGTGGCGCGTTACGGGAATTTCGTGCGGCTGCGCCCACCTTTCATGGCAAGCACGTTTTTCCTTTATGCGACGCCGGTACTGGGGCTGTTGATTGGTGGATTGGCGGCATGGTGGGGACGCAGGCGCGCCATTGAAGCGCCAGCGCCTGCGCCGCTGACCCCGGCGGAACAGGCGCGGCTTTCCGAGCTGACGGGCAAATTATGATCTGGTTTGGCGTGGCGTTGCTGGCCGTTCTGACCCTGGCGCCAGTGCTGTTCTATACGTGGCGGGGCAGAAGCGGGCGTGGCCGGCAGGAGGCGGCGCTCGCTTTGCATCGCGCACAATTGCGCGAGTTGGACCGCGATCTGGAGGATGGCCGACTGCTGCCCGAGGAGCACGCCGCCGCGAAGCTGGAAGTGCAGCGACGGCTGCTGGCCGATGCCGCGCTTGATGAACAGGCGGCGCCGCGGTCCGGATACTGGGCGGTCGGCGCGGCGGCGGTGTTGGTGCCGGCGGCGGCGCTTGCGCTCTATCTCGTCGTGGGCGAACCGAATTTCGCGAGCGTGGCGGTCGCGGCTGGTGGGCCGGCGCTGACGTCGGCGCAGCGGGCCGAGGTAGCACGGGATGAGGTGCTGGTGAGCCAGTTGCGCGGCCGGCTGACCTTGATGGATCCGAATGCGCCGCAGACTTTGAAGGGATATGAAATTCTCGGTCGCGCGGAATTGTCGCTCGGGCATCTGCCGGAGGCGGCGGAGGCGTGGCAGCGGGTGCTGGAGGTAAATTTCGATCCGACGCTAGCGGCGCAGACGGCGGAAGTGATTACGGAAGCGAATAATCGCATTACGCCGGAGGCGTTGGCGCTTTTCAAGCGCGCGCTGGCCGCGGCGCCGGCGAATGCGCCGTGGCGGCCGATGGCGGAAAAGCGGATCGCGGAGGCGCGAGGGTCATGACCGAGGCGGACCGAGATCCCATTACGTCAACCGACGGGACGGCCACGACGACGAAGCCGCCTGGCCCGAAATTGCCGAAGGAGATCGGCGGACCGAAAGGGCCCGAGCCGACCCGATACGGTGATTGGGAAGTTAAGGGCCGCTGCTCGGATTTCTAGGCCCTTCCTGCGCGGCCCCTACGCCCCGGTCACATAATGCGCCAGCACGGCGCCGGCGCGGCTGAACACCCCCATGCGGCCGACATCCTCGCCGGCCATCAACGGTACCTCGGTCTGCGGCACGCCCTGCCCGCTCACCGTCAGCTTGCCCAGAATCGTGCCGCGCGCCACCGGGGCAGGAATGGGCTTGTCGTAGTCGATCGCCACGCGCGCATGATCGCGCCAACTGCGCGGCATCGTGAGAACCAGATCGCGGCCGCCCACCAAGGGAACCGACGGACGATCGCCTAAATAAACCGGCGCGTTCTCGATCACGTCATTCGCCGAGAATAAAGTCACGTTCTGGAAATTGGCAAATGACCATTCCAGGAAGCGCTCGCTTTCCTGCACGCGCGCGGATTTGGTCGGCATGCCGTTCAGCACAATAATCACGCGCCGCCCCGCACGCTGCGCACTCGCCACCAGGCCGTAGCCGCCGGCGTCGGTGTGCCCGGTCTTCAGCCCATCCGCCGTGCCGCGCTGTACCAACGGATTGCGGTTGTATTGCACGATGCCGTGGTAGGTGAATTGCTTTTCCGAATCGTAATGATAATATTCGGGGAAATCATGAATCAGCGCCTTGGCCAGCGTCGCGATGTCGCGCGCCGACATGTGGTGTTGCGGATCGGGCCAGCCAGTGCAATTCATGAAATGCGAGTGCGTGAGGCCAAGCCGTTTGGCCTCCGCGTTCATCATGTCGACGAACTGCTCCTCGCTGCCGGCAATGCCCTCGGCCAGCACGATGCAGGCATCGTTGCCGCTCTGAATGATCATGCCGCGTATCAGATCCTCGACCTTGATCTGACCGCCAAGTTCGACGAACATCTTGCTGCCCTGGGTGCGCCAGGCCTTTTCGCTGACCGGCAGCAGCTGATCCAGATGCAACGCGCCGGCCTTCAGCTTGGAATAGACGATGTACGCTGTCATCAGTTTGGTCATGGAAGATGGCGGCATTTCCACATCCGCCTGCTTGTTGAGCAGCTCCGCACCCGTATTGAAATCGACGATGAACGCCCATTGCGCAACCGTATCCACAGGCCCGATCGGCGTGGTCGCCGGCGGCCCCGCGGCGGCGGCGAAATCCTGGCCACCCTCTTCGTCGTCACTCGCCGTCGGCGGCTTCACCGCCACGGGCTTCTTGGCTTCTTCATGATACGCCTTGCGCGGACGCGCCAACGCGGGCGTGGCAAGCAGCGCGGCTCCTGCCAGAAGCATCATTCTACGGGTCGTCACCAACACCTCCTGTCCGAAGCAAGAAAGAATCTTCTTTTTTGAAAAAAAGAAGCAAAAAACTTTTGCTCATTGGTGTCTGGCCAATCGCACCCAGTCACCAACAGAAAAAGTCTTTTTGCTTCTTTTTCTTCAGAAAATGAAGATTCTTCATTTATTGCTACTCAACAACAATCTGCGCATCCACCACACCCGCCGCCAATGCCCGTCGCAACGCCGCATCGGCCTCCACGACAGTCGCAAACGGCCCGGCGCGCACCGCGAACATTTGTTGCCGCCCTTCGCTTGACCGCAGCACATCGCCGCCGAGTCCGCCCAGCCTGGCGGCGAGGCGGTTGGCATATTGGAAATGTGTAAAACTGCCGGCGCGCAGCCAAAGCTGGCCGGGGTCCGGCGGCACGGCATGGATCACTTCCGGCATGCGGTCCGGCACCCGCGACGCCGCCGGTTCCGGCGCCTCGGCGCCGACGATCGTGGCGGCACCGGGCGCCGCGGCGGCGCCAGGCGGTGGCAGGGCCTGTGCGGTCACCACGCTGCGCGGCGCGGTCGCGATGGCGAGTTGCGGCGCACCGCCGACCTGATCGATGGCGCGATGGCTCATGGACGTATCCACTTGCACGCGGACACGCGCGACGCCGTCCGCGGGCACTTGCAACAGCAGCGCGGCGCGCGGCGAAAGCGCGATCAGGCGCCCCGGATCGGCCGGGCCGCGATCGTTCACGCGCAGCATGATCTGCCGCCCGTTCTGCAAGTTAGTTACGGTGGCGATAGAAGGCAGCTGAATCGTCTGCATGGCGGCGGTCAGCGCCGTGGGATCTGCGATCTCGCCATCCGCCGTAATGCCCTGCCGCGCCGGCAGAACGCTCGCCAACCCGGTCGCATCCAGCGAGAAATTTTCGGCCGGGTAATACCAATGCCCGTCCGCCTGATAGGCGGCGCCGAGTTGATAATGCGGGTGCGCAACCAGTTTCGGCGCCGGCGGCGGCCGGGGAACACAACCGGCAAAGGCGAGAATGCCGGCAATGATGGAAGCGGCGGAAAGCCTCACGCCGCTTCGTAACCCAGAAGCCCGACCGCGAGCGCATAGAAATCCGACGGATTGTAACGGCGAATGACGTGGAAATTGTGATAGACCATGTAGGCCTCGCCGCCCGCGCCATCGGGCAGCACGAGTGCGGCCGGCACGTCGGCGCGCGAGAATGGGCGGCCATCGATGCGGCGAATGCCCGCAGCCTGCCAATGGCCCAGCGGACGCATCGCATCACGGCCGGAAGGGCCCGAATAGCCCGCGGGTATCAGCACCGGCTGACCCCAGGGTTCGCCGGCATGCCAGCCGCAGCGCGCGAGATAGTTCGCGACGCTGGCAAAAACGTCGGGCAGACTCGTCCAGATGTCGCGCCTGCCGTCGCCGTCATAATCGACAGCGTAATGGAGGTACGCGCTGGGCATGAATTGCGGCTGCCCCATGGCGCCGGCGTAGGAGCCGGTCATGCGGCGGGTTGTCACGTCGCCGTCGTTCAGAATGCGCAGCGCATTGAGCAATTCGCCGCGGAAAAACGCGGCGCGCCGGCCGTCATAGGCCAATGTCGCCAGGGCCTGCACCACGGAAAATCCGCCCGTGTTCACGCCGAACCCGGATTCCAGGCCCCAGATGCCAATAATCACGCCCGGATCGACACCGTAATGGGTGCCGATTTCGGTAAACAGGGTTTCGTTGCGCGCATAATGGTCGCGCGCCGCCGCCAGCCGCCTGGCCGGCAGCACACGCGCGCGGTACTGCGCCCAGGTCAGGGTGAATTCCGGCTGGTGGCGATCGAGCCGGATCACGTCCGCGTTGGGCGTAAGGCCGGTGAGTGCCGCCTCGATCACCTCGCGGCGGATGCCGGCATGTGCCGCTTCCACCCGCAGACTGGCCAGGAACAGGTCGAAGCCGCCCGTCGCGAGGGCAGGCAGCACGGGCGAAGCAAGAGCGGCGGCAAGCGCGAGTCGGCGAGTGAGCATGACCCGAGTTTGCCACAAAGGCGCCCGATGGCGCGAGGCGGCAGGCAGGTTATTGCCAGCAATTAAGTTAAGGCGGCGCCCCGGCCTCCGCCTTCGCCTTCAGGCGCTCCAGCCACAGCGCGTGGCCGCGATACATGCGGTTCGGCATGAAAAACGCCTGGGCACGCGCCGTGAGCCCGTTCTGGTGCTCCTCCGTCAACACCCAACACCCGCCCGGCCGCCATTCGATCAGCCAGGCATGATATGCGTCGAGCAGAAATGCCTGCGCGTCCCAGGCAATGCGCTGCGGCGCCTGAAACTCGCGAACCCGCGACCGCACGGTGACGCCGAACGTCTGCCAGGTGAAACGAACATGCGGACTGAGCTCGGTCCGGCCATCGGCAATGCGCACGCGCGCGCTGTTGGGATACCAGACAGGCCAATCCGCGGCGCGTATCAGCCAGGCCCACACGATTTCCGGCGGCGCCGCAATGGCAATTTCGTTGCTGACCCGCGCGGCCACACGGTCAGGCGCAAAACCCGGCGGCCAGATGATGGGCATGGATCAGGCTGGCCGACTTGGGCGTCGACACTCCGGCGTAGCCTTCGGCGACCAGGGGCTCCGCCCCTGGACCCCCATTGGGGCCGGGGGCCCCAAACCCCGACTATTTGTCAGGGGAGAAAGTGGGGCGCGACACGGACGTTCGTGACGCTTGCGTTGCGCCCCCCCTTCTCCCCTGACGAAAACAGATGGGGGTCTGGGGCGTCACGCCGTCGCGCGAATGCGCGCCTCTGGCGCGACCGGGGGGTCC
>DATJOH010000424.1:0-3833 GCA_035507235.1 Acetobacteraceae bacterium | reverse complement strand
GTGCCGGACAGCGAGAACGAAAACGTGCCGATCGCCAGCAGCACCGTCCAGATCTTCAGGCTTTCGCGCTTCTCCACAACGATTGCGGAATGCACCAGCGCCGTGCCGGTCAGCCACGGCATCAGCGACGCATTTTCCACCGGGTCCCAGAACCAGTAGCCGCCCCAGCCCAGTTCATAATAGGCCCACCAGGAGCCGAGCGCGATGCCGCAGGTGAGGAAACACCAAGAAACCAGCGCCCAGGGACGCACCCAGCGGCCCCACGCGGCGTCGATCCGCCCTTCCAGCAGCGCCGCCACCGCGAACGCGAACGGCACCGCGAACCCGACATAACCCGTGTACAGAATGGGCGGATGGAACGCCAAGCCCGGGTCCTGCAGCAACGGGTTCATGCCGCTGCCGTCCGCCGGCGGCGGCCATACCCGCAGAAACGGGTTCGAAGTGGTCAGCGCGAACAACAAGAATCCGCAGGAGGTCGCACCCAGCACGCCAAGCACGCGCGCGCGCAACGCGGTCGGCAGATTTCCGCCCGCCAGCGAAACGGCGGTGCCGCACAGGCCGAGTATCAGGCCCCATAGCAGGATGGAGCCTTCATGATTGCCCCAGGTGCCGGTGATTTTGTAGAGCAGCGGTTTCAGGGTCGAACTGTTTTCTGCGATGTTGGCAACGGTAAAATCGTCGTGCACCGCGGCCCACACCAGCGCGCCCGCCGCCGCCGCCAGGGCCAGGAACTGGCCGATCGCCAGGCCCGGTGTCGCCGCCATCATGCGCGCATCGCGCCGCGCGGCGCCCCAGATGCCGATCACCGCCTGCGCCAGCGCCAGGCAGGTTGCCAGCGCCAGCGCGAAATTCCCCAGTTCCGGAATCATGCGGTCATGCCTTGTTTAATCCTCGGCCGGCGCGCGCGCCGCTTCCTGCGGGGCGGCCCCCGACGCAGTTCCGACGCCGGAAGCCGGCCGGTGCTTCCAATAACCGCGCTTCTTCAACGCCTCCGCCACGTCCTTCGGCATGTATTTTTCGTCATGCTTGGCCAGCACCTCATCAGCGCGGAAGGAATGGTCGGGCAGCAGCGCCCCCATGGCCACCACGCCCTGACCCTCGCGGAACAGGTCCGGCAGGATGCCGGTATAGGAAACCGCCACTGAGTCCTTGCCATCCGTCACCCGGAATGTCGCCGCCGGCATGCCATCCACGATGCTTCTGTGCAGCGACCCGGCTTCCACCATGCCGCCCAGGCGTATTGTTTGCCCTGGTGGCGGATCTTTTTCGGCAAGGTCCGCCGGCGTCATGAAGAACACCACGCTATCGCGAAACGCCGATAGCGTGAGCGCCGTCGCGCCACCGAGTCCCGCCATGCAGGCGGCCACCAGCACCAGCCGGCGATGTTTCCTGGTCATGTCTGGCGTTGTCCCGCCCGCGGATCCACCGCGTTCAACCGTCGCCGCGCGTGACGCAGCCGGAAACTCGCGGATAGCGCCAGCCACAGGGCTATCACCGCGAAGGCGGCGTAGCTGCCGAGGATGTACGGCAGGTGGGTCATGCCGCCTCCGCTTGGGCGCCGAGCAGGGCCCGGGTCCGCCGTTCCATCACCGCCGCCCGCAATCGTCCTGTTACCACCGCCCAGAATCCCAATGTCAGGCCAAGTGCCGTCAGTGCCAGCGGCCACAGCAGGCTGCCGGAAATCGTCGGCGCCCCGGTCAAGGTAATACTGGCCGGCTGATGCAGCGTATTCCACCAATCGACACTGTATTTGATGATCGGCAAATCGACGACGCCGATCAGCGCCAGGATGGCGCCGGCGCGATAGCCGCGCTCCGGATCGTCGAACGCCCGCACCAGCATGATGTGGCCTACATAAAGAAAAAACAGCACCAGCACGCTGGTCAGGCGCGCGTCCCACACCCACCAGGCGCCCCACATCGGCTTGCCCCAGAGGCTGCCGGTAATCAGGCAGAGCGCCGTGACCGCCGCCCCTACCGGGCCAATTTCCACCGCCGCCAGGTCGGCCAGCGGATGCCGCCACACGATCGAGACGAAGCTGGCCGCCGCAAGCGCCGCGTAGCCGGAGCTTGCCAGCCACGCGGCTGGGACGTGCACGTACATGATCCGCACTGCATCGCCCTGCTGATAGTCCGGCGGCGAGAGGAACAGGCCACCGAATATGCCCGCCGCGGTGAGGACCAGTGCCGGCCAGGTGAGGAAGGGCTGCACACGCGCCGCCAACCGTAGAAACCGCCCAGGATTGGCGAAACGGTGCAGCATGCGGCCGCGCGGCACGCGCGACGTCAGGGTGTTGCTAGCCTCCACGCCAACCTTCCTACCAGACCCGTCCTGCCGTTTGAAGGCGAGCTTAAGTGGGCGTACCTTGGCTGCCCCTGATCCACCGCAAGGCCGCTCACATGAAGTTCGCCCTGGTCTGCACCGATAAGCCGCAGAGCCTCGACGTGCGGTTAGCCGTCCGACCGAACCACGTCACCTATCTCGAAACCTACCGCGACAAGCTTGTGCTCGCCGGCCCGCTATTGGATCCGGACGGCCGGCCCTGCGGCAGTCTGCTCATCCTGGAAGTAGACGACTACGCCGCCGCCGCCGGCTTCGCCGAGTCGGACCCCTATGCCAAGGCTGGCCTGTTCGAAAGCGTGGTGATCAGGCCGTTCCGCGTGGTGTTCAAGGACGGGGAACTCGCCGAATGAAGTATTGGCTGGTGAAGTCCGAACCCGACGCATTCAGTTGGGATCAGCAGGTGAAGAATCGCGTGGAACCCTGGACCGGCGTGCGCAACTACCAGGCGCGCAACAACCTGCGTGCCATGAAAAAGGGCGACCGCGCCTTCTTCTACCATTCCCAGGAAGGCCGCGAAATCGTCGGCATCGTCGAAGTGGCGCGGGAGGCCTACGCGGACCCCACAGCCGCGAGTGGCGATTGGTCCTCTGTCGACATGCGCGCGGTTGCGCCGATGCCGAAACATGTAACGCTTGCTGCCATGAAAGCCGATCCGGCACTCGCCGATTTCGCGCTGATCAGCCACTCCCGCTTGTCGGTGGTGCCGGTGTCAGCTGAACATTGGCGGCATATCTGCGCCCTGGGCGGCTACACGCACGGCGAATAATATTCGCGTCGTTAACCGTGGGAGTTAACGGCGATGGTGACGCAGTCAGGTGCGATCCCATGGGCTGAGAAACGTTTTCTCCCATTCCGTGCAAATTTTCTCGACGGTCTTCTAATCCGTCGCGCAGCGGGATAATGGCGCTCGCGTGCATCGGGTCCGCGCCCCACGCACGAAACCGGCTCGCAAGCGATTCCCAAAGGGTTCGTGCGCGCGCGTCCCTTAAACGACTTCTCAGTGCGGAGCTTAAAATGATTAAATCCATATCGAACCTTGTTGCCACGGCAATTCCGGCCGCATGCGCGCTCGCCTTGTTCTCGCCTGCCCTGGCCGCGTCGGCGCCTTCGCTGTTCGTCGTCGCGCCATCCGGCCACCACGCCCCGGCGGCGCTGGGCAACGAAAAGATCATCTCGACCGTGTTTCATAACGACGACAGTGGCGTTTCGATTGCGGCCGGAACGTTCGTGGCCATCGACTCGGACGTCGTGAACTGCCCCAAAACCGCTGGAACCTGCACGATCGTGATCAAGGTCAATGCCGAAATGGCTGGCAGCGCCGGCACCAACCAGTGGGCCGTTTGTCCGACGGTTGACAGCACCTATGCCGATGGCTGCCCCTGGCAGGGCGAGACGCCCGCCGACGGTTTCTGGACCACCGGCTATGAGCTGCAGACAATGTCGGTGACGCCTGGCAAGCACACGCTCGGCTTCCAGCTTTATTCAGCCAC
>DATJOH010000423.1:0-11657 GCA_035507235.1 Acetobacteraceae bacterium | reverse complement strand
ATTCAGCTTACAGCTCACAGCTTACAGCCTTCAGAAAAAAGGATGGGGTCTGGGGACGAGTCCCCAGCGGGGTCCAGGGGCAGAGCCCCTGGTCTAATATAATGCCTTCGTTTCGTTATACTGCCGTTTCGCCCGCGGGCGAACTGGTGCAGGGGGTGCTCGAGGCCGCGTCCGAACATGCGGTGATTGAAAAGCTGCGCCAGCAAGGCAGTTTGCCGATGCGCGCGGAGCCGGCGGAGAAATCGCGAGGACTGCTCCGCGACCTGCTCAGCGCGGAATTCGGGCGCGGGCGGGCGTTGTCGCCAGGCGAAGTGACGAACATTACGCGTGAGCTGGCGGTGATGCTGGCGGCGGGGCAGGATCTGGATCGGGCCTTGCGTTTTCTGGTTGATACGGCCCCGAATCTACGTATGCGTGGGGTGTTGGGGCAGTTGCGGGACGCGGTGCGCGATGGCAGTCCGTTTGCCGTGGCGCTTGCGCAGCATCCGCAGAGTTTTCCGCGGCTGTATGTGGGGTTGATTCGTGCCGGCGAGGCCGGCGGCATGTTGGCGGCCACTTTGGCGCGGCTTGCCGACCTGCTGGAGCGGGAAAGGGCGTTGCGATCGAGTGTGATCAGCGCGCTGGTTTATCCCGCGATCCTGGTGGTGACGGGCGTCGGCGCCATCGTCATGCTGCTGACCTGGGTGCTGCCGCAATTCGTGCCGATGTTTCAGCAGGCCGGGGCGGCGCTGCCGACGCCGACGCGCATCGTCATCGGGCTCGGCGATTTCTTCACCGCCTATGGCCTATATTTACTGCTAACGCTGCTGGCGCTGGGTGTTGTCGGGCGCCAGGCGCTCAAGCGGCCGGCCGTGCGCGCGGTATGGGACCGCAATCTGTTGCGTGTACCTGTGATCGGCTCTCTTTCGCGCGAGCTGCTGGCGGCGCGGTTCGCCCGCACGCTCGGCACATTGTTGCAGAATGGCGTGCCGCTGGTGAGCGCGCTCGGCATCGTTATCGAGGTGATCGGCAACAGCGCAGGCGAGGCGGCGGTGCGGGTGGCGACGGAGAGTGCCAAGGGCGGCGCCGGACTGGCGCGGCCGTTGCAGCAGTCCGGACTATTTCCGTTGCGCATGGTGTATCTGCTGCGGCTTGGTGAGGAAACCGCGCAGTTGGGGCCGATGGCGATTCGCGCGGCGGAAATCCATGAGGAGCAATCGCGGCTCGGCATCGAGCGGCTGGTGGCGCTGATGGTGCCGGTGTTGATCATTCTGATCGGCGGCGCGGTGGCGGGCATTGTGAGTTCGTTAATGCTGGCAATGCTGAGCCTGAACGATTTGGCGCAGTAGGGGGACAGGCGTGGATATTCATCCGCCGGAACATCCTATTCGGTCGGTTCGCGATTTCTTACTGCAGATATTCACCATTACGTGCGGCATCGTGATTGCACTGGCGCTTGACGGCTTGGTAGTGAACCGCCGGGACGCGAGTTTAGTGCGAACGACAAGGCAGGATTTCGCGGCTGAAATCGCGGACAATATGGGGAAGGTGCAGGCGATCCAGGGACGCATGGAGGCCGACGAGGACTGGATCAAGCAGGCGCTGGCATATGGCGACGCGCGGCTGAAACACCAGGGCAATGCTGCGTTCACACAGATCGCCAGACGCGAGTTCATCACGTTGCGTAATGCCGCGTGGGAAACAGCATTGGCAACTCAGGCGATGCGCCTGCTGCATTTCGACGAGGCAAGGGCGCTGGCGACGGCTTATAATCAGCAGGCACAGCTGAACGAAATTTCCGCCCACGCTGTCGATCAATGGATCGGCATCGCGGCTTTCGGCAATATTCCTGATTTGACGGATGCGGAAATGCGCGATGCCATGCGACAATTACGCGTGGCCTACGCCTACACCATTTCGATTGCGTGGCTCGAACGGGAGCAGATCAACACCTATAAGGCGGCCGAGGCCGCCATGGCGCAATACGAATAATCGCCCGTCCGCGGGGGTGCGAGCAACAGAGCAAAGTCTTTTTGCTTCTTTTTCTTCAGAAAAAGAAGAATCTTCCTTGCCTGCCTTACTTATTCTGCGGCTGCGCAGATCAATAAGTTTCGCTCGACACGGTAGCAGCCTGCACGGCGCTATAAGTGCGCAATGCCGGCTTGAGCATTTTCGCCTCGAACAAGGGCACCTGGTCCGCGATGTGCGGGGAATTGGGGCGTGATGCGTTGCCGTAAGTAAGTAGCGTGCCGCCGGAGCTGCCATTCGGGCCGAATTCGATCACCTGCACGTAGCCGTCGCCACCGTAGGATATAAATTCGCCAAAAGACTGGACGTAGACCGGGTTAACCACGCGCAGCGGGCCGAACGGATCGTCGGCGCCGCTGAGCGGCGCGTTCGCGGCGATGCCGGACAATTCCTGTGTCGCGCCGGACCGGAAGACCAGCGTTGTCTTGTGGGCGTCGCCCCATTTGACTGCCGCGCCGCCGAGGGTCGGAAATTCTGCGGCCACAATGTTGTAGGCCGAGTCTAGGTCGACCACGAGTTGCGTCTCGTTTACCGGGTCCAGCCCCTGCGGCGTGGTTAGCGGCGCGCTGGCTTCCCACGGCACGACGAATTTTGGATGCGGCGAGTTGAAGGCAAGGCTCTGATCCGGCGTGATCTTACCGGCTTCGATGTCCGCAACGACATTGTTCCACCATTGCTCGAACAGCACGCCGCCGGAGCTGTCCTGATCGGCGGTGTGATCCCAGGCGGACAGGATGGCGGCAGCCTTGCCGGCAGTGGCATCGCCGCCATTCGCCGCCGCGTTTGCAAACCCGATCAGGTCGCCGACGATGCGGTCTGCCAGATACATCTCGGTGGACATTTTTGCTGCCTGCACCTGAGATGTCGTGAATTTCCCTGGGGTAGTCAGGAAGGTCGCGCCATGCTGCGGCCGGAAATCCATAAGGTTCGGCGCAACATAGGCGGGGTAATTCGCCGGATTAAGCCCCGCCGGCTGCGGAATGGCGCTGGTCCAGGGCGGGTTGTTGCTATTGCCCACCCAGCCGCCGGAAGGGTCCTCCACCTGCGGCAATTGCGAGAACGTAAAGGTCTGCGTCCATAATTTCGTGGGGTCCGTACCGTCCAGGATGGTGCCGAAATAGTCGGACCAGGTGCCGCCGGAGCGCACCGGCTGCTGGCCACCGAACAGATAGAATACGTGGTTTCGGTCGGCATACATCGTGTTGAAGAACGGCATCTGCAACATCGATTCCGCGGCACTAAACTGTTTAAAGGTCGTTGCCTGGATCATGTCCCAGTATTGCGTGACCAGGGAAGGTTGGTTCAGGCCAGCCACGCGCAGGGCCAACGCTTGTGTGTGTGCCGTATTGAACGCCACGACGGGGCCCTGGATCGAATTGTAGATATCGATGGCCTGCTGCGTGTAAGTGCCGTTCGGCTGCAGGATCTTGATCGTGCTGATAGTGTGCTGCAACGGCAGATAGCTTCCACCGAACAGGTAGTTCGTGCCTGTGCTGTCCAGCGTCAGTTGGTAGAGATCGGCATTTTGTATCGTGTTGTTGGTATGGGTCCAGCCAAGATAGTCATTGAATCCGATGCCGATGAACGGGCCGCCGATAAAGGTAACACCGCTGGCGTTCAGGCTGGGCGAACTCGGGTTGCCGATTACCAGATTGGCCTCGATCCATTGATAGACGCCGAAATTCTGGTTCGCATCGGAATCGTCTATGGGTTGGTTCACGCCCCAGGGCAGATGTGGATTGCCCATCAGGATCGGATTGCCGTCGGCGCTCTTTTTGCGTTCTATACCCCAGCCGTTGCTGCCTGTTTCGCGGCTGACGGGCTGCAATTTCTTGACCGCCTGTGTGCCGCCGGCGAGCCACGCGGCGATTTCGTTCGGCACGTTGTCCTGCTCAACCTCGAACGTCCAGTTGATGGTGTTCAACTCGCCCGCGGTAATATCGCTTGGCACAACCGGCAGGATGGGCTGCAGCGCGGGCAGTATGTCGCTCGGATGGTCCGCGGCATATTCATTCACGCCGTCGCAAAAGGCTTGCAGCACGGATAATTGAAAGCTGCCGCCTTGCGAAACCCAGGCCTGGGCGCGCGCCGGAATGCCGTAAGTGCGCACGCGAATATCGTAGTTCAGATTGAAATTGTTTGGCCCCGGGCCGAAATATTCCGCCGAACGGCCGCGGGCGCGGGCGACGTTGTTGAGCAGCGTTTCCGCGTGGTTTTCCATCTGCGCATAGCCGAGGCCACGCACCACGGTGGGAATATCCGGACCGTAAATATGCGGCACCGCATACTGGTCCCACAAAATGGTGCCGGAACTGGTGGCCGCCCGCGCGCCGCCGGCTGCCAAGCCCACCGATGTTGCCAGCAATAGCGCACGCACGCCGCGTCCACGGAGCGTCATATTGTCCTCCCGACCCTTTTTGCCGGCTTGCACCGGTACTCCACCTCACCAGACACCGCGCGGGTGGGCAAGGTATGTCAGACTGGGAAGGCTGTGCCCCCTAGCACCCCCTTGGGGCCGGGGGCAAAACAGATGGGGGTCTGGGGCGTCACGCCCCAGTGGGGGGTCCTAGGGGGGCAAAGCCCCCCTAGTCCACCATATCACGCTGCCGGCGTGAGGCGTTTAAGGAAGGCCGACAGTTTGTGGCGGCGGAGTTCGCTGCGGGCTTTGCTATCGTTGGTCATGTAATTGAGCTGCACCGAGAAGCGCGGCCCCACATAGGCGCGGTGGCCGTGCCAGGTGGTCGGGCCGTTCGGGAAGACGAGCAATGTGCCGTTGGTGGGCGGCACTTCGACGGCGAAATCTTCCAGGTCATCGGCGCTGTGCAGGAGGCGGAGGCAGCCTTCCTGCTGACGGAACGCCTCGATATCCGGGTTCAGATAGAGCAGGATGGTGACGCGCTTGGCCAGCGAGTCGGTGTGGATCTGGCCGTCCTTGTCCCGGCAATAGACGCGCATGGTGAGCATGGTGGGGGCGTCGTCGAGTGCCAGACCAAGGCGTTCGCCGATGGCGCGCTTCATCGCCGGGCCTTGCATTTCCGCCATCAGAGCACGTGCAGTGGGGCCGAGGTGCAGGGCTTCCGGCGGGAACGAGCCGCCGCGTTCCAGCTTGGGCAGGTCCGCGTACACGCGCGCGAGGGCGGCTTCCGGCAGGAAGTGCGGCACCATGAGGTGGCGATAGGGCGCTTCCTGCAGGGGTGCGGCGGCGAGAGCCGCCATGTCCAGTAGCGGGGTGGAGTCCGTGGTTTGCATGGGCTCGGAAATGATCCTCTCGCTGCGGTGCCGCAAGCCTGACCTAAGGCGACTGTGGCGGGTTTGAAACTTCGGGTGGTGCATCGTATGGCCGGACGCACACATGCATGTTCCGCCCGCCAATTCCGCCGGACCGTTGGCGGCGTATCGCGCCCTTCTGGCGGCCGGCACGCTTACAGCGGATAGCAGCCAGTATCTGGCCGCGGAGCGGCTGCAGGATTTGTGGCAGAAATTGCGGGGCTACGACCCGCCACTGCGGGCGCCAGGCTTCATGCTGAGCCGGCTGCTGCGCATGCGGCCGGCGGAAGGCGCGCCGGACGACCGGCCAAACGGGCTTTACCTGGTCGGCGAGGTGGGGCGCGGAAAGTCCATGCTGATGGACCTGTTCTTCCGCCATGCCGACGTGGTGCGGAAGCGGCGCATCCATTTCCATGCTTTCATGCAGGAAGCGCATGCCCGGATACATGGCTGGAAGGCGGCGAATCCGGACGGGACCGACCCGATTCCGCCCCTGGCGGACGCGGTGGCCACCGAGGCGGCGCTGCTGTGTTTCGACGAGTTCCAGGTGAACGACATCGCGGACGCCATGATCTTGGGCCGGCTGTTCGCGGCTTTGTTCGAACGGGGGGTGGTGGTCGTTGCAACCTCGAACACGCTGCCGCAGAATCTGTTTCGGGGCCGGCCGGGGCGGGATGCGTTCCTGCCTTTCATTGCTCTGTTGCAGCAGAAACTCGACGTACTGGTGCTGGAGGGCGACCAGGATTACCGGCGGCGCCACATGCCGATGTTGCCGATCTGGCACGTGCCGGCGGATGCACGGGCGGAGCGGGCGCTGGATGAAGCGTTCGCCACCTTCGCTGACGGCGCGGAGGCCGGGCCACGAACCCTGCTCGTCATGGGTAGGCGTTTTCGCGTGCCGCTCGCGGCGGGGTGCGTCGCGCGGTTCGATTTCGATGCTTTGTGCGGACAGCCGCTCGGCGCCGGCGATTATCTGGCGCTGGCAACGCATTTCGAGGCGCTGGTGCTGGACGATATTCCGCGGCTGTCGCCGGACAATTTCGACGAAGCGCGGCGGTTCATTACGTTGGTTGATGCGTTGTACGAGCACCGCGTGAAATTGGTGGCAAGCGCCGCTGCGGGACCGGATGCGCTTTATCGCAGCGGGGAGGGCGCGCAGGCCTTCGAACGAACCGCTTCCCGGCTGATCGAAATGCAAGGGCGTGAATATCTGGAATTGAAACATTTGACATAGGCAATTGGTGTGGTGGGTTGGCGAGTGACCGTCACCGCGCCCCGCCGGACGGCTGCGGCGCGCGCTATTTGAGCGTATCTAGATAGGCGATCACGTTGGCGCGGTCGGTCGCCTCCGGCAGGCCGGGGAAGATCATTTTCGTGCCGGGAACCAGTGCCTTCGGGTTCGTGAGATAGACATCGAGTGTCGCGTCGTCCCACGTCTTGCCGCTGGATTTGTTGGCGTCCGAGTAATTGTAGCCGGGAGCGGTGCCGGACTTGCGCCCGACGACGCCGAAAAGGCTGGGGCCGACGCGATTCTCGCCGGCGACAGGAGAATGGCAAAGCGCGCATTTTGCCTTGAATAATGCCTGTCCCGCGGTCGGATCGCCGGCGGCCGATGCCGCCCAGGGCGCGACACTCCCCAAAATCAGAAAAATTGTCGGAACTACGTTGCGCATGCCTCTCTCCGTTGGGATGTTCTGACGTCCTCGGGCTTCATATCGAGCCGAGATAGGCCGTGACTTCGTCGATTTCCTGTGGCGTCAGGTTCTTCGCGTTCTGGTGCATCATTTCGTTGGCGCGGGAATTGACCTGAAACGCCTGCAACTGAGTTGCCAGGTAGGCGGGATGCTGACCAGCAAGACGGGGAATGGCACCGTTGCCGCCGCCAGTGTCGCCGTGGCAGGCGCTGCACGCCGGCACATCACGAGCCGCGATGCCAGCCTTGAAGATTGCCGCGCCAGCCGAAGCAAGCGCCGGATCCTGACGTGTCGGTGGTGCCGGCGGCTGCTGCGAGAAATAGGTCGCGAGGCCGTCGATGGTCGTATCGCTCAGCTTGGCCGCCATACCCCACATGTAGGTGTGGGCGTGTGGGTCGGCGCGGGTCTTGTCGCGAAATGCATGCAGCTCCTGCACGAGGTAATCGTGCTGCTGCCCCGCCAGAATGGGGAAATTCGGATTTTCGCTCCGTCCTTCCAGACCGTGGCAGGAGGAGCACACATGCACCGTGCCTTCCACGGTGGGATCGTTGCCAACAGTGGCTTTCGTCATGCAGCCGGCGAGGACTGCGCCGCTTGCCAGAAGCAGGACCGCCCGCGCGGTCCGAAGAGTGCGTTTCACGCGCGCCTCCTGATGTCGGGAAAGGATTGCCGCATGGTCAGAACGCCAGCCAGGCGAACAGATAGAACGTATTGGCACCGGAAGCATTGTCGCCGAGCCCATCGTAGTTGTTGGTGCCGCCATTGAAGCGCGTATAGTAAGTGTACTGCGCGCCGAATTTCACATTCAGCCAGGGCCAGAAGGCGGGCCCGCCATGGTTGAACGGCATGTAGTCCAGTTCGCCAATGAAACCGTTCGAATTTGGGCTGTTGGTAATGGAGGACGGGCCCCACAGGGCGGCGTCGTGCGAGCCGTTGACATTGAACCACGCCAACGTGCCGCCAAAGGTTTGGTCGTAATAGTATGACGCCTTGAGGTGGATGCTGCGCAAATGGTCGTCGCGGTTGCTGGTATTGCCGAGCGGCATGCTGGCATCAAAATGGTCGCTTTCGGCGATCAGGCTGCCTTGCACGGAGAAACTGTTTGTCGCGCCGAGATACTGATACTGGGTGTCCAGGCCGACATCGGTGATATGGTCGGTGCCAAACCCCTCCACGCCGCCCGGAACAATAGCCGCCCTGATCCCGAAGGTGCCGATTTCCCAACTATTCGCACCCCAGCTGGGCTCGACGGCCAAACGCCAATAGGGTGCCACGCCATTGATCGGGTTAGGCGGTCCGGGATTGGCGCCAACTTCGTCAAGCAGGCGGGTGCCAAGCGTGCGATAGGCACCAACTTCCGCATAGATCAGCCGGTCCCAAAAAACATAAGGCGTTACGCCCACGACCTGCTGGGCGAGACCGCCTTCAATCAGCGTGGCGGCCGCGGGACTGGGTGCAAGGCCAGATGAGAGCCACGGATAGCCCCAGGCGGGCGTGGAATTCCACACATCCTCGGCCGTCGGGTTATTGTTGACGCTGACGCCGAGAATCGTTTCGTGACCACCAAGGCGAATGGTGTTGGAATAGCGCAGGTCGGTATTATCCCACGACAAGGCTTTGCCGATATTGTCGTACGTGATCTGGCCGAACATGCCGACATGAGGCAGCAGGACGCCCCCGTAGAACATGCTGAGGAAGTCGATGGCGGGATTGTCATTTTCACCGAAATGTGGTGCTGCGCCGCCCGGCTGAGCGGCCTGCGTGTGGGTGAAGGACGCCACCGTCATGAACGAAATCGGCGGAATTTTTGATTGACCGCCGCCAAACGTGTAGCCGTTCAGCTTGAACAGGCGACCATACGGCGTGAGTTCGGGAAATCCGTTGTGGCAGGCGGCACATTGCTGCCCGGTCTGGCGGGCGAATAAAGGCACGGCGGCGGCTTGCGGCGACCAGACGGCCGCGGTGCCGGCCAGGACGATTGGGTAGAGGCTCCGGCGCACGAGCGGGCTCCTTCCGGCTGCGATAAGGGCGCATGCCCTTGTCCACTGGAAGCACGTCGCGCATGAGCGCCTGCGTCGCTTTGATCCAGATCATACGCCGGTAGGGATCGGACGAAAACCGGGGGCGCGGGCCTGGTGGTCAATCGCGCTGTCGCCCACGTGGAGTTTCGTCAGGTTATTGTCAGGTTCGGTGGAAATGAATGGGTCGGGGAACGAGGCTGCGGCGCGCCGACCGCCACACGTTGCCCGACAAGACTGCAAGAAGAAATCTTCTTCCTTGAAAAAAGAGGCGCAATCTTTAATTATCTTGACCCTACCGCCGGCTCATGGGTCTCGGCGGCAGCCGATGCAACCAAGCGCCTCAAACGTCGCCAGGCTCAATATGATCCTGATTGCCTTTTTCTCGTCAGAGCATAAAAAGTTTCCCTTCGATGATATCTAAAGCTATCGCGTCCTAGACGGAGGTAAAATTCCCGATCGTCAGATTGGTCACCCCGATCAATTCGATTTGTGTGTTATCAGCAAGCTTCAGCATAGTGTTGCCGCCAGAGATGGTTTCGCTGGCCAAAGCCTGCTGCGCCGCATCGGGGGCGTACGCGAACAGATTGATCATATCGCGGCTGGCATCGAAGCCGACGACGTCCGTAGTACCCCCGGAAAGACCGTTGACGTAGTCCAGCGCCAATCCACCGGAACCGCTGAAAACGGTCGCGGCGCCGCTGCCGCCAAACAGCGTTGCGTTCGAATCATTCATGATAGCAACAAGCGACCCCGCCCCGCCCCCAATGGAGGCGTTGTCGCCCGCGGCGCCGAACAGGGTGACGCTGCCGGTATCGTTCGAGGCGTTAAAGAAGACATTGTCGCCGCCGGCAATCATCACCGCGTCGCCACCGCCGTTCCCTTCCAATAGAGCGCCCGCGCCGCCGACGATCGTCGAATCACCGGCGCCGGTCGCGATCGTGTCGGCGCCACTGGTGCCACCGAAAATCAGGTCACCCCCGGCGCCGCCGGTGGCACTCAGCGCGCCGCTGCCGCCAATAACAATGCTGGTGGTGGCGCCGCCCACGAAATCCAGCGTGCCGGTGGGCCCGGCGAAAACGAGCAAGCCGCCCGCCTGGGCGTCCACCGTATCGCTGGTGCCGCTCGCGATGATGGTGTCGGCGAAGAGCGTACCGATATCGGTGTTGCCAGAACTGCTCTGCGCGTTGATGAAACCGGCGTCCTGCATGAACACAAGGCCGGAAGGCACGGCGCCCGGCGCATCGACCTGCAGCGTGCCGTTCATCACGTCGGTAATGCCGGTGTAACTATTGGCAGCCGTGAATTCGACAGTGCCACCGACGATAATCACATTGCCGGCACCGCTGATCGGGCCGCTCACCGCGAGCGTGACGCCGGGATCGGCGCCGAGATTGAGGAAGCCCCCCGCGGCGACGGCAATGGCGTCACCAATGCCAGCCTGGCCGC
Source organism: Acetobacteraceae bacterium (assembly GCA_035507235.1). GTDB lineage: Bacteria > Pseudomonadota > Alphaproteobacteria > Acetobacterales > Acetobacteraceae > CAJCIS01. The sequence continues at coordinate 1,222 of DATJOH010000423.1, read as the reverse complement.
TTGTCTCACCGGGCGCCGCGGCGACATAGATGGTGCCGCTGCCCAGCAGCGTGACGCTGCCGCCGCCGAAGGACGCGCTGCTGTCCAGCGTGATATTGCCGCCGTCGTTGATATCGACGCTGCCGGTAAAACTCGCGCCGGTCTGCACGTAGAGCTGATTGACGCTGAGAACGCCGGAATCGATCATCTGGCCGTTCAGGCCTTCCACGATCACGACATCCGCGGTGCCGCCGGTAGTGATCAGCGCGCCCTGCACGTCGAGCAACGTGCCGTCCTCAAAGTCGATGGCGCCGCCGCTGACAAAACTGTTTGAATCAAGTGTGACCTGGCCAAAATTCGTGGCCGTCAGGAAATCCGCCGGACCACCGGATGTTTCGGTGAGCGCGCCATCGAACGTCACCCCGTCGCCATTGACGAAGATGGCGCTGACCGTGGCGTCTCCCGTAACGGTGTAGCCGAAATCGCCGGTCGCGAAAGTAACGGTGGCGGAGGCGCCGGGCACGCTCGCCGGGTTCCAGTCCTTGGCGGTGTTCCAGTCGCCGTTGCCGCCGCTGCCGCCGACCCAGTTGAACTGCGTGACAGCGCCCGGCGCCAGGCTTGGCAGCATGTTGAGGCCGACCAGCGTCTGGTCCACGTGCCCGCCGTCATGACGGTCATGATGTTTCATACCGGTCCTCCCGCGATCGCCCCAGCCCGTGGCGTGGGGTGTCGTTAATTCTGGTTGGAGGCAGCAGGGCAGGCGGCTTCGGTTTCGTCAAGCCGCTGCGCCGCCGCTCAGCCGGCGGGGCCGAACAGGCGATAGGCTTCCTCGGTGGCGCGCGCCAGGTAAGCCTGGTGCAGGGCCGGCGTGTGTGAGTGGTAGTTGCCGACGGCGGCAATCCAGTTGCGGCCGGCCCATACATACTCGGCCTGCAGGATCAGCGCGGCCGCCTGGATGTTGACGCAGGGGTTCCAGATCAGCAGGCGCGCGGCTTCCGCCGTATTGTTAGGCCGATGTCCCCAGGCAGTGATGGTGGCGGCGAGCGGCTGCAGCCAGCGCGTGTTGATCTGCATGACGCCAAGATCGGCGCTGCCATCCGCGTTGGCGTGGACGGACCCGGTATAGCCGCCTTCCACCGCCTGTATGCTGGGCAGGATACGCGCGGGAATGTGGCGCGCCCCGGCGGCGGCGAGCATGCACGCCAGATAAGGCACGACCATGGAGGCACCTCCCGCGCGAAAG
>DATJOH010000422.1:0-25772 GCA_035507235.1 Acetobacteraceae bacterium | reverse complement strand
TGCTGTCCCGCGGCACCGCCAAGGTCGCGCAGAAATTTGGCGAGGAGGCGGTGGAATGCGTCATCGAGGCAGTGGCGGGCGATAATGGCGCGCTGGTCTGCGAAAGTGCCGACGTGCTCTACCATTTGCTGGTGCTTTGGGTTTCCGCCGGCGTGCACCCTTCGGAAGTATGGTCGGAGCTGGAGCGGCGGGAAGGCGTCTCCGGCATTGCCGAAAAAGCATCGCGCCGCGCGCTGGCCGTCGCGGCGGCGACGCGGAAAATTCCGTGATTGCAGAAGAAGAGTTCTTTTTTGAAAAAAAGAACCAAAAAACTTTTGTCCGTTGCGGCTTGCATCCGAATCCACCGGTTTGGACTGGCTGTTGGACGCAACTGACAAAAGTCTTTTGCTTCTTTTCTTCAGAAAAGAAGTCCTTTCTTGCCTATTCTCATAACGTTCCGCCAAGGACATTGCGATGCCCGTCTCCGGCCTCGGCCCCTACGATGACGCCAATATTTTCGCACGCATCCTGCGTGGCGAAATCCCCTGCAAACAGGTCTACGAAGACGAGCACGCCCTCGCCTTTCACGACATTAATCCGCAAGCGCCCGTGCATGTTCTCGTCATTCCGAAAGGGCCTTACGTTTCGCTCGCGGATTTCACGGCCGACGCGACACCGGAGGAGGTTGGGGGTTTCTTCCAGTCAGTCGGCAAGGTGGCGCGCGCGCTAGGCCTCGAAGAGCAGGGCTACAGAATATTGGCCAATATGGGCGGGCACGGTCATCAGGAAGTGCCGCATTTTCACGTCCATATTTTTGCTGGACGTCCGCTGGGGCCGATGCTGGCGCGTTAAGAAGCCCAGCCTGGGTCGGTCTCTATGCCGATCGCCAGGTCACGCGCCCACACCTCCTCCTCCTCATCGTCCTCGATCGGGTCGATGAGTTCGCGCAACAGGCCAATGGCGCGCGCATCAAAAACATAATCCTCAAGCCAATCGAGCTTGCCGACATCCTCGGCATAGAAGCGCGCGATCAGGTCGAGCTGTCGGTCGGCGGCGGCGGCATCGAAGATCAGCACGCCCGTCAGGTCCGCGGTGCGCAGATCCCCGGGGCCGCGCAACGCCAGCGCCTTCGGCCACCGCGCCGCGGAAACGACTGCCTCGACTCCGGCCAAACCCGCCATGCCGATCTCCTCGCAGCCTGTATGGCGGGCGAGGCCGGAACGCGCAAACACGGCGTGCGGAGGCTGGTCTTGCCGGGCAAGACTGCGCAGAAATGCGCGCATGCGCCGACCAGGAACGCTCACCGACCAGGACAGGCGCGAATGGATCAGCTTTGCGCAACGGGTGCGGCCGCTTGCCGGCCGTGCGCCGGTCGTCGCCCCCAAGGAGGAGCAACAGGCGCTCGCACGGCCGCCCGCGCGCCCGATGGCCACACCCAAGGCGCGGCCGGCGTCACCGCCAATCGTCACCGGGGCAGCTCCGCCTGGTCTCGATAAGGCGTCGTGGCGCCGGTTTGCGGCTGGCAACATGACGCCCGAACGCACGCTCGATCTACATGGCAAGACGGTGCACGCCGCGCATCTCGCGCTCGTGCGCTTCCTGCACGCCGCTTGCGGCGACAAACTGCGCTGCGTGGAAATCATTACCGGCCGTGGCCGCGCGGAGGGCGTTGGCGCCATACGGCGCGAGTTGCCGCTATGGCTTAATCTGCCCGCGCTGCGACCGTTGGTTCTCGCTGCTGCTCATCCGCACAAACACAATGACGGTGCCACACGTGTATTGCTGCGGCGGTCACGCGAGCCGCGGGCTGGATAGGGACGCTTACCGGTGCGCCGCCAGGCAAGCAGTGAGTATATGTCCGGCGTCGGCGCCCGAACTTGTAACGTGCCATGATACCGTGGTTTTGCAGCGATTGGCGGCGCCGCTATCGGCATGGGCAGCCAGTGCCTCATCGACGCATTCGCGCCAATCCGCCATCGCGGGGTCCGGTTTCAACACCAGTTCGCACGCTTCCACCAGCGCCTTCGATCCCGGCGGCTCATCGCGCGCGGCCATGCGTTTCAACGCCCGCACCGATCCCACTTCGGCTTTGACGCAGTCCGCCTTGCTGCCATGCCGGTCGGCGCAGCTGGTATTGTAGGCGTCCCAGGCGACACGCTGATCGGCGCCGCTCAGGCCCGCGATCACCCCCACCGTTGCCGGATCGCTGCCAAGCGCCGTCGCGCAATCCTTCACACCTTGTTCCACCGCCTCCTGCGCCATCTGATCGGGCGGCTCGGCGTCCAGCGCGGGATCATGATCGTGCTGCAGCTCGGCCGCCAGGATCGCCTGGATGACAGGCAGGGAATAAGCGGGATTTGTGCGGCACAATGTTGCCACCGCATTTTCGGCGAATGCCGGCCTTGCCAGGCCGAGCAACGGCGACATCGCGATCGCCGCCAGGAAAGCGCGCCTCATGGCGCGCTTCTATCCAGCTTCGGCGGCGGCGCAAACTCGGTGGCCGGCCGCGCAATCAATGCTTTCGCCATCGTGATCATGCGTATCGCTTCGTCCCAAAGGTTCAACCGTGGAAAATCGGCCTCCATCGCCCAGCACAACGCCGCGGCATCGCCGCCTGCGCTTCCCTCGCCCGACATCCACAGGCCGGCGAAATCCAGAATTGTGTAGTGGTACTCGATCGCGCCCGCCTCATCGCGGTGGATGCTGTCGATGTAGGAGACCAGCGAAAGCGGCCCGGTGGCGCAGCCGGTTTCCTCGAGCAATTCGCGTCGTGCCGCGGCTTCGGCGGTTTCGCCGAGGCGTTGCGCGCCACCGGGCAGGCTCCACGCACCCTGCGCCGGCGGACGCGAGCGGCGTATCAGCAAGGTCGCAAAATCCTTCCCGGCGGGCCTCAGCACAACGATCCCGATGCCAACCAGCGGCCTCGGTGGATAGGCGCGGCTGTTCCCACTCACGCGGGATGGCGCGGCTCGGTCCGGGCCAAGCCTTTGTGCCGCCCACGCGCCCGCGGCGGCGCCGCTGGCGCCTCGGCGAAGTCGGGCATGTCCAGTTGCCACAGCAAAAAGCCAAGCTCTTCGGCCTGCAGTTCCTCCTGGTCGGCGCGATTGGGGCTGCCGCCATCCTGGCTCACCCGCAGCAGAATGGGACGGCCACTGCTACTGTCGGCCATCAGGCGCGCCGCCATCTTGGCCGCATGCCAGGCCGGTGCCACCGGATCGGCAAGGCTGCCGGTGAGCAGCACGGCCGGATAGGCAGTGCCGGGCTGCACATGCTCATAGGGATCCAAGGCAAATAGCGACTTGAATTGCATCGGGTCGTGCGCACTGCCGAACTCGGCAATGTTCGCGGCGCCGTTTGGATATTCTTCCGAGCGCAATGGATTGAGCAGGCCCGCCCGCAGCAGCACGGCCCGGAACGCACCCGGATCGCGCAGCATGGCACCGGCGACCGTCAGCGCGCCGGCATTCGTGCCCGAGGCCGCGATCTTCGCTGGGTTCGAATAGCCTTGCGCCGCCAGCGCCCGCGCGCAGGCGAGCAGGTCCAGCATGCTGTTGGCCTTGGCGCCAAGCCGGCCCGCATCGTGCCAGGGCCGTCCGAGCTCGCCCCCGCCGCGCACATGTGCCACCGCGAACACCCCGCCCTGGTCGGCCCAGGCGAGCGCGATCGGCAGGTAACGCGCATCATAGGCGTAGCCATAGCTCCCGAAGGCCTCCAGCAACACGGGCCGCGCCTTGTCCTTGGCAACGTCACGCCGCGCGATGAGGGAGAGCGGAATTTTCGTGCCGTCGTCGCCGGTCGCCGTCGTTTCGATTGCCTGGTAGGCCGAAACATCGCGCGGAAAAACCGGCATTATGCTCGGGTCGGTTATCCGGTGCACCCGCAGATCGTAACGCAGCCAGACCTTCGGATGCATCCACGATTCCAGGCTCAAGAATGTGCCGTTCACGCGCGGATCAGCGATCAGCCCACCAGAACCGCCATAGGCGGGGGCGATGGTGCCGGCGAAAGGCAGGCGTATCTGTTCGGCCACCGACTGATTGTAATCTAATCGCAACAGTTGCATGCCTGAACCGGCGCGCCGCGCGGCGTAAAGTGCATCGGCGGCAGCGGCAATGCCGGTAATGACGCCATCTCCGGCTGGCATTACGGTTCGCGCCGTCGCAAATCCGGGATCCGCCAGGTCCTCGGAAACCACGCGGAATGTCGGCGCCTGCGCATGTGTCAGCAGGAAGGCGATCGGACCGCTGACGGAAATTTCGGTGACGCCGTCGCCTTCTTCGGCGAGGCCGCGCCACGGTGCCGGATGTTCGCCAAGCTCGGATATCGGCGCGCTATAGACGGCGATGTCTTGTCCGACGCCGTTCGACAGCACGGCCAGCGCATAATCGGACCCGGGCGGCAACACGAGCCGCGGCACAACGGTGCGCGCGTGGTAAGGAAACGGCAGGTAGGCCGCATCCAGCGTCAGCACATCGCGATCCGTTTTGCTGCCGAGCTTGTGCAGGAAAACCGCGAGCCGCAGCCGCGGCCGGTTCGTCGAGCCGCCGTCGGCCGGCCGCGTGTAGTAAAAGCCGCTGCTGTCGGGCAGCCAGGAGACGGCGGCGAACCGGGCGCCTGGAATGTGTTCGCCGAGCATCACGCCTTGAGCGCTATCAAAGACCCGCAGCACGGTGCTGTCGGGTCCATTATCCTGCAACCCGAACGCGACATAGGCGCCGTCGGGTGACGGCGCGATCTGGTCGATTTCGGAATGCGGCCTGGCATCCGGCAGCGTCTCGGGATCGACGAGCACGCGTTCATCGCCGGTGCTGGCGCCGCGGGTCACCAGGCGGGCAACATCGTCCTTGGGCCCGCGCCGCAGATAGAACAGAGTTTCGCCGTCCGGCGTCATATCCGAGACGGTCACATAGGGACCGCTGAAGCTGTCGATGTCTTTCTGCAGTTTCGCGATGCCGCGCACGCGCCCGATCACGTCATCGGCGAAGGTCTTCGACGCAGAAAGGAAACTGCGGAAGGCGGGGGACGGCTCGCCCTCCATCCACCGGTAATTGTCGATTATCGTGGTACCGAAATAGGTGTCGGTCACCGGTTTTACGTCCGCCACCGGCGGCAGCGCATTTGGCGCGGTCGGCACCGGCGCGGCGGCAGCTTCATGCAGCGGCAGCGTGACCAGCAAGCCAGCGCAGAGCCGGAGCGAACAGAACCTCATCGGCGATCCATAGGGAACCGCGAAGCTCCTACCCGCCATCCCTCTGTCAGCAAAGTGAAAAGCAGTTTGCCGCCAACCGGTTGCTCTCGGGCGTTGCCGGAGAGCAGCGGTGGGGAACGTTCATGTCGCGCGTCGCGGCGCGGCCGAGCGGCGGCCGCCCGCGGCGCTCAGGCGCGCGGCTTGCGGAATTTCAGCTCGAAATTGTCGGCCTCGCCGATTGCCGCATATTTTGCATGGTCCTTGGCGCCGAGCGCGAAGGTTGGCGGCAAGGTCCACACACCTTGCGGCCAGTCCTTGGTGTCGCGCGGATTGGCATTCACTTCCGACTTGCCGACAAGCTCGAACCCGGCCTTTTTCGCGAGAGCGATCGCGTAATCCTCACGCACATAGCCGTTCTCCGCCTTGGGATCCTGCGGCACATCGGTGCGGGCGCGATGGTCCTCCACGCCAAGGATGCCGCCCGGCTTCAGCGCTTTGTAAAACGCCGCGAACATGTCGTCGGCGTCGCCTTCCGCCATCCAGTTATGCAGGTTGCGGAAGGTCAGGACGACATCCGCGCTGCCAGGCGGCGCGATATCGGTATGGCCGGGCCCCAGTTCCGTAATCTTGATGCGTCCGAACACCGGCAGGTTGGTGGCGACACGTGCGCGAAACGAAGCCGCCACATTGTCCTCATCCGCGCCGGGGCTCGGCACCGCGACGTAGTAGGTGCCGAAGCCATGCAAATAGGGCGCGAGGATTTCCGTCCAGTAGCCGCCGCCGGGCCAGATTTCGACCACCGTGGATTTCGGCGTCACGCCGAAGAAGCTCAGCACTTCCGCCGGATGACGGACCTGGTCGCGCGCGACGAACTTGGCGCTACGGAAGCTGCTGTGGAGCGCCTCCTGCAGCGCCGGATTTACCGGTTCCGCCTGGGCGAACGCCGGCGCGGCGAGACCGACGGCAAACACGACGGCAGGAAAGAAACGCATGGCGCAAGCTCCCAGCGGCAAGCGCTCACTATGGTTCGGACGCGCCCGGCCGCCAAGGCAGGGCAGATGCGCGCTGATACATGGGGATACAGTTGTTAAGTATTTCTTCAAGGTCGTGAGCCGGCTCGATCCCCATATGCGGTTGATGAGAAACTGGAGGATCAAACAATGACGTGGCTGGGTTCGCGCCTCGCGCGGCTGGGCCTTTCAGCGGCGCTGATTGGCGGGTCGGTGGCGGCGATGTCGTTGCCTGCGCAGGCCGCATGGCATGGCGGCGGCGGCTCCCACGGTGGCGGCTTCCACGGCGGCGGTTTCCATGGTGGCGGTTTCCATGGGGGCTGGCACGGTGGTGGCTGGCACGGCGGTTGGGGTGGCGGTTGGCACGCCGGATGGGGTGGTGGCTGGCGTCCCGGCTGGGGCGGCGGTTGGGGTTGGGGAGTCGGTGGCGCGCTGGCCGGCGCGGCGATTGCGGGTGCCTACGCGCCATACGGATATTATCCATACTACGCTTATCCCTACGGCTATCCGTACGGCTATTATCCACCCTATTGAGCGCGCGTGTGACGGGGCGGCTTCCGGCAATCCCCAGACGGATGCCGCGACCCTTCGATACAGTTCGCAAGCGTGTTTGCCTTGGTTTGGCCACGTCCCAGCCCTTATATCGGATGTAGTCCAAACTGGAGGGACAGACCGATGACATACCTGAATGGGCGCCTGGCACGGCTGGGGCTTGCCGCGGCGCTGGTTAGCGCCGGCCTCGCGGCCACACCCGCCCCCGCGGCGGCCGCTTGGGTAGGCGGCTGGCACGGCGGCGGCTGGCATGGCGGCTGGGGCGGTGGCTGGCACGGTGGTTGGGGTGGCTGGCATGGCGGCTGGGGCTGGCGTGGCGGCGGCTGGGGCTGGGGCCCCGCGATCGTCGGCGGCGCACTCGCCGGTGTCGCCGTCGGCAGTGCGGTTGCCGGCGCCTATGCGCCGCGGCCGTATTATCCGGCCTATCCGTACGCCTATCCCTACGCGGCGCCTGCGCCTTACGCATACCCCTACGCGCCGCCGCCGGCTCCGGCTTATCCGCCACCCTACTAGCGGCGGTGTTCCACCCCGGGCGGCGCCGTCGCCGCCCGGGTGCCATGCCGATCCGACCAAAGGCGTAGTTCCGCCGCGTCTGCCGCGCCCCTAGGGTGCGGCCATGGGTGTAACGGTGGCGATGGAGGACGGCGCCGCGCTGGCGCGCGTGCTGCCGGATGTGGCAAGGCTTCGCGTCACCGTGTTCCGGGCATGGCCCTATCTGTACGACGGCACCGAGGCATACGAGACGAAGTATCTTGAAACGTACGTGAAAGCGCCGGGCGCCGGCATCGCCGTCGCCCGCGATGGCAGCGCCGTTGTCGGCGCCAGCACGTGCCTGCCCATGCCGGAAGCCGGCGCCGAGGTGCGTGCCCCGTTTGAAGCGGCGGGTTTGCACCCCGCCGACTTCTTTTACTTCGGTGAATCCGTGCTGCTGCCCGCCTATCGCGGCACCGGCGTCGGCGTTCGTTTCTTCGAATTGCGCGAGGCACGGGCCCGCCACTCGGGCAGGGCGCGTTTCGCCGCCTTCTGCGCCGTGCAACGGCCGCCAACGCACCCGTTGCGGCCCGCCGATGCTGTGGGGCTGGAGTTATTCTGGGCGCATCGCGGCTTTACGCGGCGGCCCGATCTCGTCTGCCGCATGGCCTGGAAGGATATCGATACGCCTGGCGAAACCGAAAAGACGTTGACCTTCTGGTTGAAGAGTTTGCACGGCGACAAGCTGCCATGAGTCTCCGCATCGCACTGGCACAGTTCCCGATCACCGGGCCGGCACGGCTGGAGCAGTTCTGGCACAAGGTGGACGCCATCCTCGGTGACGCCGCTTCCGGCGGTGCGGCGCTCGCCGTCCTGCCGGAATATGCCTGCATGGAAACCGCCGCCTGCTTCCCCGGCGCGGGCTCGCCGACGGCCGAGCTCGCCGCCGTTTCGGCGATCGCGGCCGATTTGCTGCAGGGTTTTCGCGATGCCGCGCGCCGCCACAAAATTTGGCTGCTGCCCGGAACGTTGCCTTGGCAAAGCGGTGCCCGCGTGCTCAATCGCGCACCGCTGATCGCCCCCGATGGCCGCCTCGCCTGGCAGGAAAAAAGCATTATGACGCGTTTCGAGGCGGAAAGCTGGGGCGTCTGCTCCGGCGGCGCGCCGCGGGTCTTCACGACCGAATTCGGGCGCATCGGCATCGCCATCTGTTACGATGTCGAATTCCCGGCGCTGGTGCATGCGCAGGCCGCCGCCGGTGCCTGGCTCATCCTCGCGCCGAGTTGCACGGACAGCCTGCATGGCTTCAACCGCGTGCGTCTCTCTGCGCGCGCCCGCGCGCTCGAAAACCAGTGTTTCGTCGCCGTGGCGCCCACCGTGGGCAACGCGCCGCATCTCGCCTCGGTCGATGAAAACCATGGCTACGCCGCGGTGTTCGGTCCGGTGGATCGCGGTTTCCCGGATGACGGCGTAATCGTGCGCGGCGCGCTCGACGAAGCCGGCCTGGTGTTCGCCGACCTCGATCCGCACAAGCTCGAGGCGGTGCGCAACGATGGCGCGGTGCGCAATTTCCGCGACTGGCCGGACAATCCGCCCGCCTGCGCCGATACCGTTTTGGAGGTCGCATGAGCTTGCCGACGCTTGCGCTGGTGAAATCCTATTACGCCGCCTTCAACCGCGGCGACACCGAAGCGATGTTGGCGCTCCTCACCGAGGACGTTGCACATGACATCAACCAGGGCACGCGCGAAATCGGCATCGCAAAATTCCGCGCCTTCATGGCGCGCATGAATGGTGCCTATCGGGAGCGGCTGGAAGACATTGTCGTTATGGCGACATCCGACGGCAGCCGCGCCGCAGCCGAATTCACCGTGCATGGCGAATATCTCGCCGCCGAGGCAGGCTTGCCGCCGGCGCATGGCCAACGCTATGTGCTGCCCGCCGGCGCCTTCTTTGCCGTGCGGCAGGAGCGGATCGCGCGCGTGACCAATTACTACAATCTTGAGGACTGGCTCAGGCAGGTTCGCGACGCAGCAACGATTGCCTGACAGGTAATTTTGGTCGTTCGACAGGGAAAGGAACACGTACCATGGATGTGCGCGCCGCTGTGGCATGGGAAGCGGAGAAGCCGCTCAGCATCGAAACAGTGCAGCTGGAAGGCCCGAAGGCCGGCGAGGTGCTGGTGGAAATAAAAGCCACCGGCATTTGCCACACCGACAAATACACACTCTCCGGCATGGATTCGGAGGGGATTTTTCCCTCCATCCTCGGCCATGAGGGCGCGGGCATTATTGTCGATGTCGGCCCCGGCGTCACCAGCGTGAAGAAGGGCGACCACGTCATTCCGCTCTACACGCCGGAATGCCGCCAGTGCAAAAGCTGCCTGAGCCGCAAAACGAATTTGTGCACTGCAATACGGGCGACCCAGGGCAAGGGCGTGATGCCTGACGGCACCAGCCGCTTCTCAATGGGCGGCAAGCCGATCGCGCACTACATGGGCTGCAGCACGTTCGCGAACTTCACGGTGCTGCCGGAAATCGCGGTCGCAAAAGTTCGTGAGGACGCGCCTTTCGAGAAAATCTGTTATATCGGCTGCGGCGTTACCACCGGCGTGGGCGCGGTAATTTTCACCGCCGGCGTCCGGCCCGGCGAAAACGTCGTGGTGTTCGGCCTCGGCGGCATCGGTCTTAACGTCATCCAGGGCGCCCGCCTGGCTGGTGCCGACATGATTGTCGGCGTCGACATCAATCCCGGCCGCAAGGGCCTCGCGGAAAAATTCGGCATGACGCACTTCGTCAATCCGAAGGAAATTTCCGGCGATATCGTGCCGCACCTGGTTGAGCTGACGAATGGTGGTGCGGACCATAGTTTCGAATGCGTCGGCAATACCACCTTGATGCGCCAGGCACTGGAATGCGCGCATCGCGGCTGGGGTAAAAGTACCATCATCGGTGTCGCTGCGTCCGGCCAGGAAATCTCCACGCGGCCGTTCCAGTTGGTCACCGGCCGGGTCTGGCAGGGCTCCGCCTTCGGCGGTGCGCGCGGCCGCACCGACGTGCCGAAGATCGTCGACTGGTACATGGAAAAGAAGATCAATATCGACGATCTTATCACCCACGTACTGCCGCTGGAGCGCATCAACGAGGGCTTCGATCTCATGACACGCGGCGAAAGCATCCGCAGCGTGGTGGTTTATTGACAGGGTTTCATGCGGCCGGGGTTTAAAACCCCGCCCGCATGGCCTAAAGTTGGATTGACGCGGACTGGGCTGCCAAGGGATTGGGAGTGCGGACCGCGTCCACAGACGGTTCGTTTAGGGAGTACATCGTATGAGCTGGAAGGCACCCAAGGTTGTCGAAATCGCGCTCGGCGCCGAGATCAACAGCTACGCTTGCGCTGAAGCGAAGAAGTAAGGCCTGGGGGCCTTAAGCCCCTGGTCCCTTATCATCCGGCTGTTGCGGCCCTCATAGGGACCGTCAGGCCGGCATGATCGAGGCTGTGGCGCTTGCCGCAGCTACTACTGATATGGGGGCCAGGGGGCACTGCTCCCTGGTTTTTTTATGTCCGCCAGCGCGTCAACCATCGACCCGGCCGCCGTCCCGCGCCTCGGCACGGGCATGAAGCTCCGCTTCGACCAGGTGCGCGGCGCCTGGGTGGTGCTCGGTCCGGAGCGGCTGTTCCTGCCGGATGAACACGCGGTGGAGGTGCTGAAACTGGTCGACGGCACCCGTTCGGTCGCCGCCATTGCCGCCGCGCTTGCGGAAAAATTCGCCGCGCCGGCCGAGGTGATCGAGGCCGACATCGGGCCTATGCTGCGCGACCTGCAAACCCGCGGAGCGATACGGCTGTGACGCCACCCTTTCCGCCGCCCCCCTTCCCACCGCCCATGGGCCTCATCATGGAGGTCACGCACCGCTGCCCGCTGCAGTGCCCGTATTGCAGCAATCCGCTGGCGCTCGACCCGGTGGCGAGCGAGTTGCCAACTGAAATCTGGCTCCGCGTCATTGATGAGGCCGCCGCCCTCGGCGTGCTGCAAGCCCATTTCACCGGCGGCGAGCCGCTCGCCCGCCGCGACCTGCCGGGCCTGGTCAACCGGGCTGTCAAGGCCGGCATGTACACCAACATCATTACCAGCGGGGTCACCCTCGACGACCGCGCCATGGCGACGTTGCAGGATGCCGGCATCGACCACATCCAGCTCAGCTTCCAGGATATCGACCCGCGCGAGAACGACCGCGTCGGCGGCTATGAGGGTGCGTTCGCGAAAAAGCGCGCCGCCGCCGACCGCATACGCGGCGCCGGTCTGCCGCTGACGCTGAACTTCGTCATCCAGCGCCACAATGCCGGCCGCGTCGCCGACATGCTGGATTTCGCCGAGGATCTGCAAGCCGAGCGCGTGGAAATCGCGCACGTCCAGTACTATGGCTGGGGCCTGAAGAATCGCGCCGCCCTGCTGCCTACTCGCGCCCAGCTCGAGGACACCACCGACGTGGTGGAGGCCGCCCGCGAGCGCCTCCGCGGCAAGATGGTCATCGATTACGTGGTGCCCGACTACCATGCCGCCCGTCCGAAAAGCTGCATGGGCGGCTGGGCACAGCGCTTCATCAACATCTCGCCGGCGGGCAAGGCCTTGCCCTGTCACGCGGCGGAATCACTGCCCGGCTTCACCTTCCCCAATGTGCGCGACATGAGTCTCGCCGAGGTCTGGGAAAGCGAGCCGTTCCGTCGCTATCGCGGCACCGATTGGATGCCGGAGCCTTGCCGCGGTTGCGACCGTCGCGAACTCGACTGGGGCGGCTGCCGCTGCCAGGCCTTCGCGATTGTAGGCGAGGCTGGCGTCACCGACCCGGCTTGCGAGCTGTCGCCGCACCACCACCTGATGGGCGAGGCCGCCGAAGAGAGCGCGGCGCCGGCGCCGCCGTTTATCTATCGGCGGATGGGGGCTTTGGTTGCGGGTTAGGAAGAATCTTCTTTTCTGCAGAAAACGATTAACTGCCCAGGTAGGGTAACCATCTGAAAAGAAAGGAAGGCAAGCAGTTCTTTTTTGAAAAAAAGAACCGGCTTTTGTCCGTTGCGGCTTGCATCCGAATCCACCGGTTTGGACTGGCTGTTGGACGCAACTGATAAAAGTCTTTTGCTTCTTTTCTTCAGAAAAGAAGTTCTTTCCTGCCTGCTCTCCCTTTCTTCCTACCTGGGCCGCTATGAAAAAGAAGGCCTTCCTTCCTTAATTCTTCTTCGTTGCCGGCGCGAGGGCGGACAGCGCGTCCACCGACGCCTTCGCCTCGTCGGCCGAGAGATCGGCCTGCAGCATCAGCGCCGCGTCGTCCTTCTTGCCTTCGATCACTTCCGCGACCGCCAGGTCGGCGCGCACCTTTGCCGGCACCGGGCCTGATTCGACGGCGCTGCGCAGCATTTCCTCAGCCTGCTGCGGCTTGCCGGAAAGTGCCAGCGACAGCCCCATATCGACCCGCGTGGAGGTCAGATCCGGATTGGAGATCATGGCGGCCGTATAAGCCGCCTGCGCTTCCTTGTGGCGCTCCTGCAAATCGAGCGCGACACCGAGATCGGTCAGTGCCGCGGCGTCGTGCGGCGCGCTTGCCAGGACGGTACGGAATTCCGCCTCGGCTCCCTTGATGTCATCGCGCATTTTCAGTTTGCCGAGGCCGAGTCGCGCCGGAAGATAGCTCGGACTTGCCTCCAGCGCCTGGCGGTATTCCTTTTCCGCGGTGCGTCGATTTCCCAGCTGCATATCCGCATCGCCGGCGTCGACCAGCGCGGCGACATCATTCGGCTGCGAAACCAGTACGCCATGCGCAATGGCGAGTGCGGTTTCCGCCTGTCCTTCCATCATGGCTGCCCGCGCGGCCCTGAGACTCGGCCGGTTGGCGTCCGCGGACGCCGTGTGGTCCGCGTTGAACGGACCAGGCATGCCGCAGCCGGCGACAAACGACACCGCCAGCAACGGCAAAGCGGCACGCAGATACTTGGCTTGGGAGGCTCGCATGTTTGATCTCGCCTATTTTGTTGGGAACATCCGGGTTACCCGGATCGCCGCCGGACCGACGACGACAATGAAGACGCACGGCAACACGAACAGAATCATCGGAAAGGTGAGCAGCACCGGCAGCCGCGCGGCCTTCTCCTCGAAACGCGTCAGCGCGTCGGTGCGCATTTCGCTCGCCAGAACACGCAACGCGTGAGTCAAAGGTGTTCCGAACTGCATGGTTTGAATCAATGTAGCGGCGAACCGCTTCATCGTATCGAGGCCGGTGCGTTCGCCGAGCGCGGTCAGGGCTGCACGCCGATCCGACCCGATGCGGAGTTCGCTCGCGCAGAACGCCAGCTCCTCGCTGACGGCGCGATTCGCGGAGGCAAATTCGATGGCAACCCGCTCGATGGCGTTTTCCAGCGCCAAGCCCGCTTGCGCGCAAATCACGAGCATGTCGAGCGCATCCGGCAGACCGCGCTCCACTTTTTTCAAGTGGGCGGCGCGCACCTGCCGCAGCACGAAGTCCGGCAGCAACAGCCCGCCCACCAGCGCAAATGCCATGGCGGTGTAGAACGTGAGCGGCGCCACTTTGCCGTTGCCGGTAGCGATATAAGCCAGCAGCGGCAGCAGCACGACGCCGACTACCTTGGAGCCGAGGAACAAGCCGAGACCGCGGCCGCCGCGGAGTCCAGCCTGCGCCAACGTCTGTTCGAGTTCGACGCGGGTTGCCGCCGGCAACAAGCCGCTGCGCGCCAGCGCGGAGCCGAGTTTGGCGATGACGTCCACCGGTGAGGGCGCGACGTCGTTTCGGCTTCCTTCCACAATTGCCGGCAGGTTTCGGTCATTGGCGCCGGTTATGCGGGCACGCACCTTCTCCTGCTTGTCGAGGGCGCGCATCAGCAGGATCGACCCACCAACGAAGCCGGTCGCAAGAACCAACAGCAGCGATGGCGAGAACGGCAGGCTATTCATGACCGGCTTCCCTGCAAAATCCTGATTCCCGGAAAATCATCCACGGACCCAAATGCCCTCACGTCAGGCTGCGTTTGACGATTTGCTGCATCGTCCAGAGACCCATCAGCAACATGCCGATGCCGATGCCGAGCAGTTTTTCACCGGTTTTGTCGGTGAAAAGCATGCCGATATATTCGGGATTCATGACGAATAGCATGGCGCCGACCACAATAGGCAGCGCGGCGAGGACGTAGATGCTGGTGCGCGCCTCGGCCGCGAGTGCGTGGCCGCGCTTGCGGGCATTTTCGCGCTTGCGGATCGTATCGGCGAGCGTTTCCAATGTCTCCGTGAGCCCGCCGCCGGTCTGGCTTTGCAGCGCCAATGCGGTCGCAAAAAACCGGTATTCCGAAATGTCGTTGCGTTCCGCCATTTCGAGCAGCGCGGCTTCGAGATCGAGACCGATCTGCACCTGATCGGCGGCCTTGGCGAATTCCTCACGGGTCGGCGACTGCGCTTCGCGTCCGACCACGCGCACCGCTTCGGTCAGCGGCACACCCACGCGCACGGAGCGTGACACCATCGCAAGCGCGTCGGGAAACTGGCTGAGCAGCGTGCGCGAAATCTTGCCAACGGACCAACCAAGGAACGTGCGCACCAGCAGAATGTCGAAAGCGGGAAGCAGAAACCAGCCGGCGCTGCCGATCACTTTCGTTGCCATCAGGCCGCCGACCGCGGACGGTCCAAGCATGCAGAGAATCACAGCGCCAAGCGACATTGGATACTGGGCGCGCCGTTCATCCTTCCAATTGAAGATTTGGTAGATCGGATTGCCGGTCGTGCTGCGCTGCTTGGCACGCACGGCGAGCACCAGCGCCGGCCCACCCGATCCTTTTGGCTTGAGATACGGCCCGATCGTGTCAGCGCGCCGTGCCGACCAGATTTCCCGGCGTTTTTGTTCGTTGAGCAGTACGAACCCGGTGAGAGCGAATCCCACCAGGCACACCAGGCCTCCGCCCATTACCAGTCCGACATTGCCGGTCATTACCAGTTTGTCTCTTCCATTGCCGCAACCCAGGCACGATCCATGCCGAAATAAACGAGCCGCTCCCAGAAACTTGGCCGACCCCGCCCCATCTTGTAGGTGCCGGAGAGGCGCCCTTCGGGAGTTTCCCCGGTAAATTCGAACTGGAACAAATCGTTCATGATGACGACATCGCCTTCCAGGCCGACCACATCCGTCATCTGCGTCAGCCGTCGGCCACCGTCGCGATGGCGTTCCACCTGGAGAATGAGATCCACGGCGCTGACAATCTGCGTTTTGATCGCCTTGCTGGGCAGGCCCATGTTGCCCATCTGCACCATGTTCTCGACGCGCGTCAGCGCGTCGCGCGTGTTGTTGGCGTGGACGGTGGACATCGACCCGTCATGGCCGGTGTTCATGGCCTGAAGCATGTCGAATGCCTCGCCGCCGCGGACTTCGCCGACGATGATGCGTTCGGGCCGCATGCGCAGCGCGTTTTTTACAAGATCGCGCTGATTAACCTCGCCCTTGCCTTCGAGATTGGGCGGGCGGGTTTCCATGCGCACCACGTGCGGCTGCTGCAATTGCAATTCGGCTGCGTCTTCAATCGTAATGACGCGCTCGGCCGGATCGATCATGCGGGACAGCGCATTGAGCAGCGTCGTCTTGCCGGAACCGGTGCCACCCGAAATGATGATATTGAGCCGCGCCCGGCCGGCGATTTCCAGCGCCCGCGCCACTTGCGGCGTCATGCTGCCAAGCGCCACCAGACGCGCGAAATCGATCTTCTTGCGGGTAAACTTACGTATGGAGACGTAGGGCCCGTCGAGAGCCAAGGGCGGGAACACGATATTGACACGACTGCCGTCAAGCAGGCGGGCATCGACCATCGGACTGGATTCATCGATGCGGCGTCCGATTGCCGAGGCGATGCGTTGGCAGATGTTCGCCACGTGCTGCGCATCGCGGAACTTCACGTTCGACAAAGTCACGCGACCCTGGCGTTCGATAAACACCCGCTCCGGACCGTTCACCATGATATCGGCGATGCCGTCATCGTCGAGCAGCGGTTGCAGCGGCCCGAGACCGAGCATGTCGTTGACAAGCTCGCCAGCGAGCTGGCGCTGCTCACGCGCATTGAGCTGAATGCGACGCTCGGTCGCGATATCGGCGACCAGCCGTTCGATTTCCGGCCCCAGCCGTTCCGGCGAGAGCGCCGCGGCCGCCGCCGGGTCCAGCTGCTGCAACGCGAGTGTGCGGAGTTCCGCCAGACTGTCGCTGGTGCTGCTCTGCGTGTAGGTTTGCGCGGGTGCTATCGGTGCCGCGGCCGCGGGTGCTGGCATCGGCGCCGGCGCCGGTACAGGGCGGGCGCCATTTGCCAGCCGATCATCCTCCGTGCGCCGGCGGCCGAACATCGGCGTTGCATTCATCCGTCACGTCTCCCGAACATCTCCATCAGCTTCCCGAAACCGAAGGGCGCCGCACTCGGCGCCGGGATCTTTATTTGCGGTCCGCCTTCGCTGACGAAGGCGACTTCCCGCGCCAAATGCAGGATACCGTTGCGGAAGCCGCCGCTGCTGGCGGCGGCCGGCGTGCCGAGGGTCGCGGAATTGCCGACAAGACGCGGCTGATAGGGGATGACGATGTCGATATTCATCTCCAGCGCCTCCTCGATTTGCGCGCGGGTCAGGCCGCCAGGCTGGCCGACCCGGTTGAGCACCAGCACGGCACGCCGCACCTGTTCGGGTCCGGTCGGCAGCGCCAGCAGGCGCAACGCGTTACGCATGGAGGACAGGGTCGGATCGAGCACCAGCACACGCTGATGCGCCAGCATGAGCAGTTCGCGATAGAGCGGAATGGGCGCCGACGAGACATCGGCAACCACGAAATTGTAGCGCCGCCGCAGTGCCGCCAGCAAAGCCCGGCCCGCACCCTCGGCCACTTCGGCAATTTCAGTAACCTTCTCGTCGCCGGCAAGAACCGACAGGCGTTCGCTCACCGGCTGCGCCGACCGCTCCACGAACAGCTCGTCGATGCGGCTTGGCGTTTCCAAGGCAAGCCTGAGGCCGGTGCCGGCGCGACCGCCAAGCATCATCGCCGCCGAACCGGTGTAAATATCCGGGTCGAACAGGATGGTATGCCGTTTCAATTCCTCGCCGAGGTAGAAACTGAGATTGGCGGCGATTGTGGTGGCGCCGACCCCGCCGCAGGCGCCGGTCACCGCCACGATGCGGCCACCCTGCAACGCGCCGGAGGTGATCGGACGCGCGGCGCAGGCCGGCCCGAACATGCGGGCCACCATCTCCTTGGCCAGCGGTTTGTAGAGGTACTCCGCGACACCGAGATCGCGGGTCAGCGAGCGATAAAAATTCATGTCCGCCCGGTCGCCGACAACGAGCACGCGCGTGGAGGGCTCCACGACCTCGGAAAGGTCGTGCAACGCCGCCAAAGGCGCGTCCTCGCCGCTGATATCGACGATCAGAACTTCCGGGCTCGGCATCTTCCGTAGCAAGGCCGTCGCCTGGCGCACCGTGGCGCGGCGCAACTGGATCGACGGCACGAGCTCGCCCAGGCCATCCTGCAGCGCATTCTCGCTTTCCGCGTCCGTGATGAACGCGAGCAGCGAGGCCCGCTCGATGACCTTGGCGTTGGCATCCGGCGCAATGGTTGGAGTCGCCATACTAACTCAGTCTCCAGAACCACCTTGGCTCGACACGTGGATGTCGGAGATACCAGCCTCCGGCAGCTTTTTCACCTTGTTATCGTGCAGGCGCTGGATCGCCGCAGCGGCCAGCACGCCATCCGTGCTGTGCGTGCCAGTGCCACGCACCAGGTCGGCCGGATTGGCCGCCATCATGGTGAGATCGGCGCGATTGACATGCGTCGGATGCCACAGCCCATCGCGCAGCAGGGGATCGTAGGTGTCGCAGCCGGCCAGGCCGACCAGTGAGGCTGCGCCGACGGCGGCGAGCAGGAGAAAGCGGTTCATCGTGCGTTTCCTTATTCGACCATGAAGCCGGCATCGGCCGGAATACGCCGCATCGGCGCCACAGTGCCGGCATAGCCAGGCGCGGACTGACGCAAATACAGAATGCGCTCGATGTCGGTCGGCGGGCGCCAGCCATCGGTCGGCAGTTTCAGCGCGTTCGGATCATTCACCGGCGAGACGATGTAGGGCGTCACGACGATGACCAACTCGTCCTGGTCACGCTGGAAACTGTCGGAGCGGAACAGGGCGCCGAGGATCGGTATGTCGCCAAGGCCGGGCACGCCGTTGCCGGTCATCGTGGTCTGGTCCTGCAACAAGCCGGCAATGACGAAGCTCTGGCCGGAGCCGAGCTGCACCGTCGTGTCGGCGCGGCGCACCGTGAGCGCCGGGATGGAAAGGCCCGCGCCATTATTGCCGGCACCGAAGAAGAAGGTGACGCCATTCGCCTTGTCGAGCTGGCTCACCTCGGGCCGGACATGCAGAAGGATGTTGTCCTTGTTCAGCACCGTCGGGACGAAACTGAGCGAAATGCCATACTGCTTGAATTCGACCGAGATCGTGTCCTGCGCGGTGGCGACAGGGATTGGGAATTCGCCGCCAACCAGGAAGTTGGCTGGTTCGCCGCTCATCGTCGTCAGATTAGGCTCGGCGAGCAGGTGCACGAGCTGGTCTTCCGACAGCGCCTGGATCACGGTTTCCAGATTCCAATTATGAACCAGCTGGAGTGCTGCCGAGGTCGGATTAATGGTGCTGTATTGCACCGGATTATTGGTCGACACGCCGGCCGCCACATGCTGTCCGAGCCGGGCGAAACTGCTGCAGTTCCCCAGGTTCGCATTGATGGTGCACCAGTTCACGCCCAATTCACGTGTCAGCGTGCGGCTCATTTCAGCAATGCGCACATGCAGCGAAACCTGCACGGAGCCGTTAACTTTAAGGTTATTGTCGAGCTTCGCGTCGCCCGGCAGTTCCGCCTTGGCGGCGTTCACCGCACGATCGGCGTCGGCCGGGGTCGGAACCGTTCCGGAAATCGCAAGCCCGGCTTGCGTTTCGCGTACCTTTACCGACGGGCGAATGGCGGCATGGCCGATATCGGTCGCCGTCTGTTTGGCGGAATAACCCGACGGGGTCACCGTCACCTGAAATTGCGCGACCGTTTCGCCCTTGTCGGTAAGCGCGGCAACCGTGGTCGTGCCGGGCGCCACGCCCCACACGAACAGGCTGTCCGGACTTGCCGGCCGTACTTCCGCGACTTTCGGGTCGGCCGTGAAGATATTGGTCGCCGCCGTGCGCAGATGCAGCACCCGGCCGGTACCTGCGGGAATGGCGATGCCGCCGCGGGATGATTCGGTGCTGGCGGCATGCGCCGTACAGAGGGAGGGCGGAACCGAAACCAGCGCGGTTGCGGCCAGCAGAAGGGTGGCTAGAGCTCGCATCAGAAGTGGTGATCCTCTTCGGTGCCGCCGTTATAGACGCGCACGGTGGTATTGGGGGCTTCCGGAGATTTCTGCGGTGCAAGTGCCTGGGCAACGGAGGAGCCCCAGGTGACTGGATGGCTGTTGCCGGTATCGGCACTTGGCGCCGCGTCCACGGGACGTACCGCGAGCGAAAGCTTGCCGAGTTTCGCCGCGACATTCACACGCTCGGCGTCCTCCGGCGTCACTTCCAAGGTCACGGTGCGCGACCCTGCGTCGTTGGCGCCATTCTGGTTGCCGCCCTGCACGAGCTGCTGGTCGATGGCGATGACGCGCACGTCCTTCAGCACCGTCTCGGCAGCGATCTGATGGCCACCGGGCGCGTTCGGATCCGGCACGTCCTCCGTAAGGATCAGGTCCACGTGATCACCCGGCCAGATAAGACCCGCGGTCCCGGAAACCGCATCCACGCCCACGGAGGTTGCACGCTTGCCAGGTGTTAATACCGCGGCGAGGAAGCCGTGATCGCCAGGGCGCATCACGTCGGCCGGCAGCACCACCTGATGCTGCAGGAGCGTCTGGCGCACCATGGCGCCGAACAGTTCCGAGCGCGCCTGTGGCGAGTCCTTGCGCGCGCCGGCCGGCACATCCGCCTCCGGCATTTCGCGCGCCTCGATATCCTCGGGCTTCAGAAGTGTGCCGGCGCGGAGTGTACTCGCGGCGGCGAGAACGGTCTCCTTCGGTATCACCGGTGCCGGCGCTGCCGGCGGATGCAATGTCTGCCAGGCGACAAACGAAAACACCAAGACGCCGGCGCCCATGAACAGAAACAGCATTGTTCGCAGCATTGCTTTTCCTCACCGCCCCCGCGCGTCGCTACCAGCGTCGCCAGGGGCATCGTTGAATGGCAGGTGCATTATCCCGATTTTTATTCGGTTTCGGCAGAAATTAGACGTCGTGACGTATTTTCACGAGTGGAGTGTTGCGATAACGCCACCAACGGCAATTGCCGCCGCGTATGGCAAGGGACCACGGCGTGACAGGCGCCATTGTTCGCATCGCAATACGCGTGCGACGAATCCAACTGGCCGCTCACCGCTTGGCCGTTTCACAATCAAACCGGCAACCAGATAGATCAACGCCAGACATCCGCCAGCCAGCGCGGTGCCGCTGACGAGCAGCGGCACGAGCCATGGTGGAACAAACATTCCAGCTGCGGTCAGCAACTTTACGTCGCCGCCGCCCATCCAGCCCTGCCGCCAAAGAAGATACGTCAGCACAAGGATGCCGGCAGCGATACCAGCGCTCCACGGCAACAAACGCGGACTGTCGAGAAGTCGCCAGGCAATGCCGATCAGCAGCAGCGCGATCGAGGCACAGTCCGGCACTGTTCTGAATCCGAAATCATGCGCCGCGGCATAAAGCAACACGGCGACGCCGCCCAGAATCAGCGTATCAATGAGTAAGTGGTGCACGCGCAATCCCCCGAACCCGAACGGATAGTTCCCGTCGCAACCAACGGCGTCCGCAACGCCCGGACCAGATGGCGGCCCCAGGGAAAGTTTGCGGTCTTGTTCGTCGGCCCGCCGGGGCGCCCCGTCTACACGGCACAGCGATAGCACGCCGCTCAATCAATTTCGTAACGATCTATCGGCCCGAACCACCAAATTCGTCACGAATCTATGCCAGACACGCCTGCATGATTTACGAGTCGGCATCAATCTAGAAACGTTCCGGGCGGCGACGCCGCCCGGAACCGGTAAACCTTAGATCGAGCCGCCGATGCCGCTGAACAGCTTGGACAGCGTGCCACCGAAGGACTGGAAGATCGCGATCAGCGCGAGGCCGAGCACGCCGGCAATAATGCCGTATTCGAGAGCCGTCACGGCGCGGCGATCGTTCTTGAGGGCAACAACTTTATTCATCAGGTTGGTCATTTGGTCTCTCCATCTATGGGCGCCTGCGCGCCCGCCTATTGCGTTTGCATGAGCTAGGCAGTCTTCGCTTCGCTCTGACGCCCCCATCGGATGGCGTGCTTTTTGTCGTAACGTCCTGTTAGCTTTCAGTCAATCTAAAAATACCGATCGACACAGGCATTTACGTGCTATTTTTTGGACTGCGCTCCGCTCACAACGTCGACTGCAATCCTACGTGGCAGCGGTCAAGGATCTCTTTATTTGGTGGCGTCCCAGGCGAAGAAATTTCGCGCGCGCGGCGACGCGCCCAGAACCGACTGGGCGTCCCGGCTGGGCCTCAGCCTTCAGATGCTTGAACCGACGTTCGCGAGCGCGGCACTGATCGGCGTCGAAAGGTTTGCAAAGACGGCAATCAGCACAAACGCCAGCGCGCCGGCGATGATGCCGTATTCGAGCGCCGTGACGGCGCGCCGATCTGTTTTCAGGGCCGCCAGGCGGCCAAACGAAGCGTCCATCATCGTATTCACCTACTCTTGCGGTAGCCTGGTCGCGGACCCTCACTGAGCGCGTATCCGGATCCAGACTTCTGCACGAAATTGTTAACTAGACTCTCCCGTGTATGCAATCAGAGATTTATGGCGAGGAACGCGTTAATTTTTCGACGCTCCTCTCGCGGTGATGCCGACGCGCCGCCAGCACAAGCAATGTGGGTGCAACAAGGGCGCCGATCGGCAGATGCATTTTCGCCACGACCGCGGGCGCCGCGAGCAAATCGGCCAGAACCAGCAGGCCGAGCGCCGCCTTCTCACCGTGCAGGAAGCCGCGTGCCCGACCCGCCCTGACGATCCACGCCGCTGCCAGGCTCGCCATCACCAGATCATAGAACAGCGCGAACGGCGCTGCGATGGCGACGCTGGCCGCCAATGCCGCGCCACGCGTCTCCGACCTGCCGGACCGCCACACCCAGGCCACCGTCACGACAGCTCCCAGCAGGGCAAGCACCCAGATCGCCCGTGCCGGAGCTGCGGCCAGCCCGACAAATTGCGCCGCGCCCGTCGGGTCGATGCGGGCCGCCAACAGCACCTTGCCGGTGTCAATTGCGCCGCTGACATTCTGGCCGGCTGTGGTGAAAAAGGCGCGCCACGTTGCAACGCCGAAGCAGGCGATCGTCATGCCGATGAGGGCGGTGACTGTCCCGGCAGCCGCCAGGAGGGCACGCCACTGGCGGGCCGCCAGAAGGGCCACGGGTATCATCAGTCCCAGATGCGGCTTGTAACAAAGCGCCCCGAAGGCAATGCCGGCCAACACCGGCCGCGCCGGCAGCAACAAAAAGCCTGCCGCCATGAGCCCCGCCGACAGAAAGGCATTCTGGCCAAGCCCTAGCACCCACCAGACGCTTGGCACCGCCAGCAGCGCCAGGGTCGCCGCGCGCCCGCCGCCTGCCACCCGCGTGCCAAGCGCCAGCCAGAGACCCAGGGTGACGGCTTGGAAGAGCACGAAACTGGCGAGGTAGGGCAGCCTTGCGAGCGGCGCCATGATGAGCAGGTAGGTCGGCGGGTTGAAGAAATACTGGTGCTTTATGCCGGGTTCAGTCGCCCGCTCCTCCGCTGCCTGCAGCGCCCTGTAATCGTAGGCGGCCTCCGGCTGGCCAGCATCCGCCAACGCGCCCGCAGCGTAAAATGCCGCATAATCCACCGTATTCGGCTTCACGTCAGAAAAGATCCAACCGTGTGTGCCGGCGATGAAAAACATCAGAACGAGCGCCTGCAGCAAAGCGAACGCACCGGCCAGCTTGGCAACCTCGCGTGAATTCCGCCAGGCGAACAGTGTCCTCATGCCGGCATCTCCGCGGCGCGACGCGCAACCAGCAAAAGCAGCCCGAGCAACACAAACGGCCCGATCGCCAGATGCGCATCCTGCGTCGCGATGCGTGCCAGCAGCGGCCAGATGTAGGCGGCGCCGGCGACACTCTTCTCCCAGGGCCGCCAGCCGCTCCCCGCGGCTCGCCCCGCGATCCACGCCAGTGGAACGCCGGTTATCGCCAGATCGTAATCAAGCACGTGCGGCGTGCAGAGCAGGGCGGCGGTGCCGAGCGCGGCCATTTCAGCGCCGGCGCCCGGCCGGCGCCAGCACAAGCGCGCCAGCCAAATCACCACGCCAGCGGCAAGTATCCCCTGCACGACATAGGCCGCCGCGAGCGGCGCCCCGGCCAGTCGGACTGTCGTAAAAATGCTCTGCAGCTTCCCCCAATCCTCCCGATGATTATCCAGGGCGTCGCGCACCTGCGGCAGCGAATTAAGAAATGCCTGGTAGGATGCCGTGCCGAGTACCCACCACGACATCAGCAGCAGCGCCGAAGCCGTGGCCGCAGCCGCCACGGCAGCTTGCCAGCGACGGGCGGCCAGCAATGCCACCGGCACGCAGAGCGCAAGGTGCGGCTTGAAGACCATCAGCCCGAGGGCGGCGCCCCCTGTCACCGGCCGGCGGTCCAGCAGCAATGCCGCAGCGGCCACGCACGCGGCGCTGATAAAACCGTTCTGTCCGGTCGCCGCGTTCAGCAGCAAACCGGGAAACGCCAGCAGCGGCAGCCAACCGGCCTGCGCCGGCAGCAACCGCCGCAGGGCAACGAGCAGCGCCGCCGATTGCACCCCGACGAAGGCGGCGAACCCGGCAAAATACGGCAGCGCGGCGAAGGGCAGGCACAGCAGCAGGAAAACGGGAGGATAGAAGAAGGCCAACGTCGCGCGAGGCTCCATGGCGGCGACCGCATGCTCCACCTGCGCAAGCTGGGCCAGGTCCCAGGCGGCGGCCGGATGTCCGGCGAGTGCCAGGCGGCCGGCGCTCCAGAACGCGAGGAAATCCGTCGGTCCGAGCTTGCCTGGTGCCAGCGCGGGCACGCCCGGATGGTGGCCAAGCGCCAGGGAGATCCAATGATAGCCCAGTGCCAATCCCATGCCGGCAGCCAGCATGACGGCATAGGCGCGCGCCCGCTTGCGATGCAGCCAATGGGCATCGCGAAAGAAACCAATCGCGGTCATGCCGGGCAATGCGCCGGCCGCTCGCGCAACGCGCGCGACAGGACCAGGAGAAGGGCCGCCAGCAGGAAAGGTGGCGCCAATGGCGCCAGCAGGCCCGCGCGTATGGCGGCGTTGCCGAGCGGCAGGAGAAACAACGCGACCAGGAGAACCACCTCAGCGGCATGAGGCTGCAGCCGAGTCGCATTGGCAGCGAGCCACGCGAGCGGCACCGCCATGACGGCGAGGTCGTAATCGTACAGAAACGGCGTCACAAGCAGTGTCGTGGCGGCGAGCCCGGCCGCCTCCGCCCCGGCGCCCGGTCGCCGCCAGCAGAGATGTGCAAGCAGACCGAGCGCGACCAGCGCCAACAGCGCCTGTGCCGCATACCCGAACAGCACATCGCCGCCCGCAATGCGAACATCCGCGTAAAGGCTGGCCATCATGTGCCATTTCCCGGCGAGGTGCTCGAGGTCGCCCCGCGCCGCCGGCGCGTTGACCAGGAACCCCTTCCACGGTCCAGACCCCAGCAAAACCAACGATATCAGGCAAATCCCGGCGGCGGTCGCTGCCGCGGCAAATGCAGCGCGCCAGCGACGGGCGGCAAACAGGGCGATCGGCACGGCAAGCGCCATTTGCGGCTTGTAAACGAGGGCGCCGAGGCAGGCGCCCGCCGCCAGCGGCCGGCGCTCCAGCCACAACGCCGCGCCGGCGAAACATACCGCCGTCAGTCCGCCATTCTGGCCAGACAGCACATTCATCAGAAAGCCAGGGAACGACAGAATCAGCGGCAATGCCCACCGTTGCGGCAAGATGCGCCGCAGCAGGCGCCACAGCAGCACCGCCTGCCCTGCCTCGAACAGCAGCAGCGACGGCACATAGGGCAGCAGTGCCAACGGGATGCACAGCAGGAGAAAAGGCGGGGGATAGTAAAAGGCGTAATAGCCCGGCGCCATGCTGACGCGCGCGCGCTCGAACGCTTCAATGATGCCGTTATCGTAAAGTGCCTGTGCCTGGCCTCGCAGCGCGAGGCTGCCCGCGGCCCAGAATGCCACGAAATCCTTGGCAGGCGGCTTAGCCGGCCCCGACCGATCCAACCCAACGAGATCGAGCACGAAAGCGAGCACCGCAAACGCTGCCAGCATGGCAAAAATAACAGCGGCGGCGCGCGCGCGCGCACTGGTCACCACCCCCGGCGCGCCCGGCCCTTCCGCATCCAGCTGTTCGGCCACGACCCCCCGCGGCAATGAGGCAAGCCGCGTCCAGCGCGGGTG
>DATJOH010000421.1:0-9457 GCA_035507235.1 Acetobacteraceae bacterium | reverse complement strand
CTCGGCCTCAATCCGATGACGGACGGCCAGATCGTGCGGGTGCCGATCCCGATCCTTACCGCCGAACGCCGCGCCGAATTGGCCAAGGCGGCCGGGCGCTATGCCGAGGGGGCGCGGGTCGCCATTCGCGGGGTGCGGCGCGACGGCAACGATCAGATCAAAGCAGTGGAGAAAAAGCATCTCATCGGCGAAGACGAGGCGAAGGACTGGGCTGACGAGGTGCAGAAATTGACGGACGGCTATATCAAGCGGATCGACGAGAGCCTCGCCGAGAAGGAACGCGAGATCAAACAAGTCTGATGTCGCTTCCGCTGCTTCAGCCCGCGCCGGCCGAACCGCTGGACGCGCCGGTGTCGGCGCCGGCCAGTGTGCCGCGCCACGTGGCAATCATCATGGATGGCAATGGCCGCTGGGCCGCGGCGCGGCGGCTGCCGCGCGTGGCTGGCCATCGCGCCGGCGCGCAGGCGGTGCGCCGTGCCATCGAGGCGGCGATACGGGCCCGCGTGCAATGGCTGACGCTTTACGCATTCTCGAGCGAGAATTGGCGACGGCCGGACGATGAGGTGACCGACCTCACCGGCTTGCTGCGGCATTATCTGCGGACGGAAGTGGCTGAACTGCATCGCGAGCGCGTGCGCCTGCGCTGCATCGGCGATCGCGGCCGGTTCGGCCCGGAAATCGTGCGCGAACTGGCGCAGGCGGAGGCCCTGACCAGCGGCAACACGCGGCTCAATCTTACGGTGGCGCTGAGCTATGGCGGCCGCAGCGAAATCGCGGCGGCGGCGCGCCTGATCGCCGAAGCGGCCGCGGCCGGGCGGCTGGATCCGGCGAGCATTACTGAAGAAACATTCGGGCAGTATCTTTTCACTGCCGGGATGCCGGACCCGGACCTGGTGATCCGCACGAGCGGCGAGCGGCGGGTGTCGAACTTCCTGCTCTGGCAGTCGGCCTATGCGGAGTTTCTGTTTCCGGAAGTGCTGTGGCCGGATTTCTCGCAGGTCCATTTCGATAGTGCGCTGGAGGATTTTTCGCAGCGGGATCGCAGATATGGCGGGCGTTGAAATCAGCGGGGCGCTGCCCTGGACCCCGGTTGCGCTGCGTGGCGGGGGCCAAGGCCCCCTGGTCGTCTCTTCATGAGTGTCTCCACAAAAAAGCCGTCGCCCTGGCTGGACCTGGTGCCAAGGGTTGCCAGCGCCATGGCGCTCGGCCCGCTGGTGTTGGGCGCGATCTGGCTGGGTGGCCTCTATTGGCAGGTGCTGCTGACGCTGCTGGCGGCTGTCGCCGCGGCGGAATGGGTCAGCCTGTGCGGCTTGAAGCTGGATAGTCCGCCCTCGATCGCGGCGACCGTCACCGTGCCGGCCGCGCAGGTAGCCTACCTGATGACGCACCTGGCCTGGGCGCCGGCGGTGGTCATCGCTCTCATGGGCAATGTGCTGGCCTGGTCGTGGCGCACGCTTGGTATGGGGTTGCTCTACATTGGCGCGGGCTATGTCTCGCTGCTGCTGCTGCGCGAGCGGGCTGGCGGGCACGCCAACCTGCTTTTCCTGCTGCTGGTGGTATGGGCCAATGATATCGGCGCCTATCTCGCGGGGCGCACGATCGGCGGCCGCCGCATGGCGCCGAAACTTTCACCCGGCAAGACCTGGGCGGGTGCCGGTGGCGGCCTGGTGTGGGCGCTGTTTGCCGGACTCGGCGTTGCGCTGTTCTACCACACGGACCAGCCGGGTCAGTTCCGGGCCGAGGGGCTGGCGGCGGCGATTGCCGTGCTCGCCCAGGCGGGCGATTTGCTGGAAAGCGCCATGAAGCGCCGGTTCGGCCGCAAGGATTCGGGCGGGCTGATACCCGGCCATGGCGGCATACTGGACCGGGTTGATGGCCTGCTGGCGGCGGCGCCCCCCGTGCTGGCCTGGCAGTTTCTCTGGCATGGCCCGACGCTATGGCAGTGAAAACCGTAACCATTCTCGGCAGCACCGGCAGCATCGGGGTCAGCACGGTGGATCTGCTGGCTGCCGCGCCGGAGCGCTACCGGGTGCTGGCGCTGGTCGGCAACAGCAACGGCCAGCGCCTTGCCGAGCAGGCAAGGCTGTTGAACGCAGAATGGGCGGTCTGTGCCGATCCGGCGCAGCATGGCGCGCTCACGGAAATGCTCGCCGGCACCGCCATCCGCGTTGCCTGCGGCCCGCAAGCCGTGCTGGACGCGGCGCGTCTTGGCGCCGACTGGACCATGGCCGCGATCACCGGCGTTGCCGGCCTCGCGCCGACATTGGCGGCCGCCGAAGCCGGGCGCATCGTGGCGCTCGCCAACAAGGAGGCGTTGGTTTCCGCCGGCGACGTGATGCTGCGCGCCGTAAGCGCAGCCGGTGCGACGCTGCTGCCTGTCGATTCCGAACATAACGCCATTTTTCAAGCCAAGGCCGGCAATCCCGAACGCAGCGTCGAGAAGATCACGCTCACCGCCAGTGGCGGACCGTTCCGGCTCGCCTCGCGCGAGGACATGGCGGCGGCCGGCCCGGAGGCGGCCCTTCGCCACCCGGTGTGGAGCATGGGCGCCAAGATCACCATCGATTCGGCCACCTTGTTCAACAAGGGGTTGGAGGTCATCGAGGCGGCGCGGCTGTTCGGCCTGCGATCGGCGCAGATCGACGTGCTGGTGCACCCGCAATCGATCGTGCACGGCATGGTGCATTTCTCCGACGGCAGCATCTTGGCGCAGCTCGGCGCGCCGGACATGCGCATACCGATCGCCCACACGCTGGGCTGGCCTGAGCGTCTGACCACGCACGCGCCCAGGCTCGATCTCGCGGTGGCAGGCAAGCTCGAATTCCTGCCGCCGGATGAAGAAAAATTTCCCGCCCTGCGCCTGGCCCGTCATGCCTTGCAAGAAGGCGGCGGCAGTCCAACGATATTGAATGCGGCCAATGAAGTGGCTGTGGCATCCTTCCTGCGTCGGCGCATCGGTTTCCTGGACATCGCCTCGGTGGTGGAGTCCGTGCTGGAACGCATGGGCCGGCGCTCGGCAGACAGGCTGGACGACGTGCTGGCATTGGATGACGAAGCAAGACGGTGTGCCGGGGCGCTGGAGGCACAGCGAGCGGCGTAGAGAACGATCGGGGGCGCCAGGGGCGTCGGGAGCGGAATGGATAGTCTTCTGCACATACTGCATACCGTGGCGAGTTTTGCCCTGGTGCTCGGCGTTCTCGTGTTTGTTCACGAGCTTGGCCATTATCTCGCGGCGCGCTGGTGCGGCGTGCATGTCGAGGTGTTTTCCATCGGTTTCGGACCCGCGCTGAAAAGCTGGGTCGACCGGCACGAAACGGAATGGCGCATTTCGGCGCTGCCGCTGGGCGGCTATGTGCGCATGCACGGCATGACCCCGGACGCGGAGGCGGAAGCGGCCGCGCGCGGCGTGCCGTTTCGTCCCGATCAGGCCTACACGCGCAAATCGGTGGGACGGCGCTCGATCGTGGCATTTGCCGGTCCCGCGGCAAATTTCCTGCTCGCTATCGTGTTGTTCGCCGGCCTGCTGGCGCTGGAGGGTAGGCCAGTGCCGCTGGCGGTGGTGGGCGACGTGCAGGCTGGCAGTGCCGCCGCAACCGCCGGCCTCAAGACCGGCGATGAAATCCGCGCCGTCGCCGGCGTGAAGATCGCCGATTTCGACCAGTTGCGCGCCATCGTGCAGGTCAATGCCGGCCACGATCTGGCGCTGGCGGTGCATCGCGGCACCCAGGACCTTTCCTTGGAGGCGCATATTCTTCTCGACGCGAGAAGCGGTAAAGGCCTGCTTGGCATAACCAGCGGCCGCGCCGAGACCGTGCCGGTGGGGCTGGGCGCCGCTTTGCTCGGCGGATTTACTGAGACCTGGGACATGCTGTCGCAGATGTTCGGCGGGCTGGTGCACATCATCACCAGCGGAGCTGGGGTGAAGGACCTGGGCGGCCCGATCATGATCGCCGACCTCTCCGGCCGGGTTGCCACCATGGGGGTGGCGAGCCTGGTGAAGTTCATCGCGCTGCTGTCGGTTAACCTTGGCTTGGTGAATTTGCTGCCGATCCCGGTACTGGATGGCGGTCATCTGATGTTTTACGCGGCAGAGGCGCTGCGCGGTCGGCCGGTGCCGGCGCGCGCGCAGGAATATGGCTATCGGGTTGGCATCGCGATCATCGGTTTCGTGTTCCTGATGATCTCGTTCAATGATCTGCAGCGTGAGGGTGCCTTCCTCTGGGTGCGGCACCTGATCGGATAGAGCGGCCACGTAACGCCGCCGCGCGGTGTGGCGAACCGATAGGGTCACGCCGCGAGAGGCTGCGATGCATCGCTTTGCCCAAATACTGCCGCTGCTGCTGGTCGGTGCCGCCGCCCCGGCGCCACGCCCGATCGTGCTGGAGCTTTTCACTTCGCAGAGTTGCTCGTCCTGTCCGCCGGCGGACGCGCTGCTGGCCGATCTGGCGGCCACCCGCTCGGACGTGCTGCCGCTCGATTTCCATGTCGATTACTGGAATTACCTGAGCTGGCACGACCGGTTTTCGCTGCCGGAGGCGACCGCGCGGCAGCGTGCTTATGCAGCGCTGCTCGGCAGCGAGGTCTATACGCCGCAACTGGTTATCGATGGGGAGCGCCAGGCGGTGGGATCGGAACGAACCAATGTGCTCGCCGCGATCAAGGCGGCCCGCGAGAGTGAGGCCGGTGGGCCGCAGGCCACCCTCTCGGCGCGCGACGGGCAGTGGGTTGTCGATATCGGCGCCGGCAACGGCGGTGGCACAATCCTGCTGATCGGGTTTGACGCGCAGCACGTGACGCAAGTGGGTTCTGGCGAAAACGCCGGGCGCACGTTGCGCGAAGTGAACGTGGTGCGCAGCCTGACAAAGCTCGGAAGCTGGCACGGTGGCGAAGTGCATCTCATGGTGCCGCGCCCCGCCGGCGATGCAGCGGCGCTGCTGGTGCAGGCCGAAAATGGCGCGATCCTGGCCGCGGCGACCTCATAGACCATTCGCGCGAAAAATCGGGGGGCGCCTCGGGGTGCGCGCCCCCCAGTTTGTCTCGGGGGAACACTCAAACGCGAGTTCCATGTGGAACTCGGCATTCTACATAGCGCGCATAGCATATTTGTCCAGTATGAAATATATTCACGAAAAAAGATCGTGATATCCATGGGGCCGCGCTGCGAACTCCGCCCTTGACGAGGCCGCGTATTGCCGCACCGTTACGGCACCGCGCGCACCCTCTTGGAGCCTTCATGCGATGGACGCAAAAATTACCGGATCAACTCTGCCTGTCCTGGAAGTCGCGCTGAACCCGGGCGACAAGCTGGTCGCCGAAACAGGCCAGCTTTCCTGGATGACGGCCGGCATCGAGCTGAACACGACGCACGCCACCGCCGGGGCCGGCGGCTTTCTCGGTGCGATCGGCCGCGCGCTCTCCGGCGGCGGGCTGTTCATGACTGAATACACCGCACCCTATCAGCCAGGTCTGGTGGCGTTCGCCGCGAAGATTCCCGGCCAGATGGTCGAGGTGCAGGTGCAGCCCGGGCGCGGCTACCTGATCCACAAGCATGGCTTCGTGTGCGCCTCGGAAGGCGTGCAACTTGCCACGGGCTTTCAGCAATCTCTCGGCGCCGGCATTTTCGGCGGCAACGGATTTCTGATGCAGCGCCTGTCCGGCGCCTGCCGCGCCTGGGTGGAACTCGGCGGCGAGGTGGTGACGTACGATCTCGCGCCCGGCGAGGTGCTGCGCGCCCATCCTGGCCATGTCGGCATGTTCGAGGAGAGCGTCGGTTTCAATATCACCACGATCCGCGGCATCCAGAACATGATCTTCGGCGGCGACGGGCTGTTCCTCGCCGAATTGCGCGGCCCGGGAAAAGTGTGGCTGCAGACGCTGACATTGCCGAACCTGGCGCACGCGCTGACGCCCTATTTGAAGGGCGAGGCGGTCACGGCGCCGCAGAGCATTGAGACCGCGGCTGAACTCGGGGTGGCTGGTGCCGTGCTGAAATCGTTCTTCAATCGGTGATGGCCTGCGATAGCGGAAGAAAGAATCTTCTTTTTTGAAAAAAAGAAGCAAAAAACTTTGACTCTTATTATCCGGCGCGCGCAACTGCCCGCGCCCAAAAACCAACAGATAAAAGTCTTTTTGCTTCTTTTTTTCAAAAAAGAAGATTCTTCCTGGCTTTACCTCGCCGCCGCCAATATGGTTTTTTTCCTATTGATTTCTGCGGCCGGACACCAAATATCGCCGCCGCCTGTCCATAAAAGCTGAGGAAGACAATTTATGTCCGCTACCGAGTCGCCGGCCGTTGAGCGCCACAATTTCGGCGCCGAAGTCGGGCGCCTGCTCGATCTGGTCGTCCACTCGCTCTATTCCGAGCGCGAGATTTTCCTGCGTGAGCTGGTGGCGAATGCCGCCGACGCCACCGATCGTCGGCGCTTCGAGGCGCTGACCAACCAGGCGATTTCAGCGCCATCCGACCCCAAGGTGCGCGTGGTTCCGGACCGCCCGGCCCGCTCGCTGACGATCGAGGATGACGGCATCGGCATGAGCCGTGACGAGCTGGCGCAGAATCTCGGCACCATTGCCCGCTCCGGCACACGCGCGTTCACGGCGACGCTCGAGGGCGCCAAGCCCGATGAGCGCCCGGCGCTGATCGGCCAGTTCGGCGTTGGCTTCTATTCGGCCTTCATGGTGGCGGACCGGGTGGAGGTTACGTCGCGTCGCGCCGATTCCACGGAAGCCTGGACCTGGGCGAGCGAAGGCGCCGGCGAATATACGCTGGCGCCGGCCGAGCGCGACAAGCCGGGCACCAGCATCGTGCTGCATCTGAAATCGGATGCGGAAGAATACCTCGACGCCTACCGGCTGGAAACGATCATCCGCAAATGGGCGGATCATATTACGCTGCCGGTTACCATTACGCGCGACGGCAAGGATGTGCCCGCCAATGAAGGCACCGCACTGTGGCGCAAGCCGAAGGCGGAGGTGGAGGAAAAATCCTATGCCGAGCTCTACCGGCATCTGAGCCACGCGTTCGACGAGCCCTGGGCAACGCTGCATTGGCGCGCTGAAGGGCAGATGGAGTTCTACGCCCTTCTGTTCGTTCCCGGCAGCCGGCCGTTCGATCTGTTCGACACGGATCGCGAATCGCATGTGCGCCTGCACGTGCGCCGCATGTTCATCACCGCCGACGCCAAGCTGCTGCCGGAATGGCTGCGCTTCGTGCATGGCGTGGTCGATACCGAGGATTTGCCGCTCAATGTCAGCCGCGAAATGCTGCAGGCAACGCCGGTGCTCGCACGCATCCGCCGCGCGCTCACCAACCGCGTGCTGACCGAGCTGAAGACGCGTGCGAAGGACGCCGAGTCCTACGCAAAATTCTGGGAGAATTTCGGCGCGGTCATAAAGGAAGGCATCTGGGGCGACACCGAACACCGCCCGACGATCACCGAATTGCTGCGCTTCAAATCGACGGCGCAGGAAGGCTGGACATCGGTTGCCGATTACATCGCGCGCATGAAGCCGAATCAGGAGGCGATCTACTACTTGGCCGGCGATGATGCGAAGGCGCTCGCCGCCTCGCCGCAACTTGAAGGATTTGCGGCGCGCGGTGTGGAAGTGCTGCTATTCACCGATGCGGTGGATGCGTTCTGGCCGGAGCGCATGGACAAGGTGGACGACAAGCCCCTGCGTAGCGTGACGCAGGGCGCCGCCGATCTTTCCCGCCTGCCGGCGCCTGCCACCGAAGGCGAATCGGCCGATGTGAGCAAGCTCGTTCCGGCTTTGAAAGCCGCGCTCGGCGACGCCGTGGATGATGTGCGCCCGACCGACCGGCTTACCGCCAGCGCCGCCGTGCTGGCGGCCTCCAGCAAGGGGCCCGATCTGCAAGTGCAACGGCTGATGCGCCGCAGCGGCCGTGAGATGCCAACGCTGCCACCTATTCTGGAAATCAATCCGCGCCATGCGTTGATACGCGCCCTCGTGGCGCGGCAGGATCGCGGCGACGATGTGAGCGACGCGGCCGAGATGTTGTTTGATTTGGCACGTGTGCAGGACGGCGAACCGCCGCGCGATGCCGCGGCCTTTGCGCGGCGGGTGGCGGCGGCGTTGGCACAAAACCATTGAAACATAGGCAAAGGAAAGGAAGATTTCTTTTTTGAAAAAAAGAAACAAAAAACATTTACTCTGGCTCGCAGCCGCGAGGCCATATGGGCGGAATCGGTGCCATCCGTAACAGACAAAAGTTTTTTGCTTCTTTTTTTCAAAAAAGAAGCCTTCCTTCCTTAAGCCTTCAATCCCGCAACAATTCGTTGATCGATGTTTTCGACCGCGTCCGCTCATCCACCTGCTTGACGATCACGGCGCAGGCGAGGCTTGGGCCGGCGCCACTGGGCAGCGTTCCCGGCACGACCACGCTATAGGCCGGCACGCGCCCCATGAATATTTCGCCGCTGCGGCGATCGACGATTTTCGTGGAGGCGCCGATGAAGACGCCCATGGAGAGCACGCTGCCGCGCTCCACGATTACGCCCTCGGCGACTTCGCTGCGGGCGCCGATGAAAACATTGTCTTCTATGATCACCGGGCCGGCCTGCAGCGGTTCCAGCACGCCGCCGATGCCGGCGCCGCCGCTGATATGGCAATGCTTGCCGATTTGCGCGCAACTGCCGATCGTTGCCCAGGTATCGACCATCGTGCCGCGATCGATATAGGCGCCGAGATTGACGAAACTGGGCATCAATACGACGCCCGGCGCCACATAGGCGGACCGGCGCACCACCGCGCCCGGCACCATGCGAAAACCCGCGGATGCGAAACGATCCTCGCCCCAGCCGGCGGTTTTCATCGGCACCTTGTCGTAACAGGGTGCGCCGCCCGGTCCGGGCATGACCTCGCTATCCGTCAACCGGAACGACAACAAAACCGCCTGTTTCAGCCATACATGCACGACCCATTTGTCGTCCAGGCGTTCGGCCACGCGCAGCTCGCCAGCGTCGAGCTTTTCCAGCGCGGTTTCGATGGCAAGCCGATCCTCGCCGCCGGTCAATGGCGTGATCGTGTCACGGGTCTCCCACAGCGCTTCGATCTGGGCGCGTAGGTCGGAGTATGGATCGGGTTGCGGTGCGTCGTTCATGGGTGAATCAGCGTTCCGGGGCCGGCTTCGGTGAAGAGCTCCAGCAGAACGGCGTGCGGCACGCGGCCGTCCAGGATGACCGCGCCGCGGGCCCCTTCGCGCACGGCCTTCAGGCAATTTTCCACCTTCGGGATCATGCCGCCGGTGATCGTGCCGGCCGCGATCGCCTGACGTGCCTGCTGCGCCGATAATTCCGGGATCAGCTGGTTTTGGCCGTCCAGCACGCCCGGTACATCCGTCAGCATCAGCAGCCGCGTCGCGCCGAGTGCGCCGGCGATGGCACCCGCGGCATCGTCCGAATTGATGTTGTAGGTCTGACCGTCCGCGCCCATGCCG
>DATJOH010000420.1:0-2262 GCA_035507235.1 Acetobacteraceae bacterium | reverse complement strand
GGCGCCGTGCCTTACCGCGTTTTCCAGCAAAGCGGAAATAGCTTCGCGCAAATCCTCTGCCTTGCCGCGGAGTTGCAGGATCTCGGGGAGGTCGATATTTATATCGCGGCCGGCTTCTTCCGCCAGTGGCAAGGCGGCGGCCGCGGCCTCGCGACAGATGCGCGCCAGATTCACCACGGGTAATCTTTCCGCCTGTATCCGCCCCTCATGTTCGCGGCGGGCGAGATCGAGCAATTGCGCGACGAGGCGGTTCATGCGCGCCAGATCCTGCTCGATCTCCTGCCAATCGGGAATTTGTCCGGCGCGGCGGGCGCGCTGCAGGCGCAGGCCAAGCACGGTGAGCGGCGTGCGCAACTCGTGCGCCGCATTCTCCGTGAAACGATGTTCGGCCGCCATCGCCCCCGCCATGCGATCGAGCGCGCCGTTCACCGCATTGACCAGTGGCAGGATTTCCGCCGGCAGCCCCGCTTCGGAGAGGCGGGCCGCCGGATTGGCCGGGCCGATGGCGGCGGCTTCTCGGGAGACGCGCAGGATGGGGCGCAGGCTCCAGGAACTGACAAGCCAGATCAGCAGCAAAGCGGGGATGGCGAAAGCGGCGAGAACCACGGTATCCTGATACGGCTCAGGAATGAACTCCTCATCCGGATCTGGCCCTGCCGCGGCGTGGGAAGACGCGGAGAGCAATTTCATGGCAACCGATCCGGCGACGGCCAGTAGCAGGATTGCCAGCATGGCGGCGGCAAGCCGGCTGCGCAGCGTGCGAAACATCAGGCGGGCGCGGCGCGCAGCCGGTAGCCGATACCGCGCACCGTTTCGATGCGCACGATGGAATGGGCGCCGGCCAGCTTGCGGCGTAGGCGCGAAACAATGGCCTCCAGCGCGTTGCCGGAATTTTCGTCCACAGTGCCGAACAGTTTTTCGGCAACGGTATCGCGCACCGCGACCCGCTCGCCGCCAATAATGAGAATTTCGATCAGGGCGGCTTCGCGCGGCGTGAGTTCAATGCTGGTGGCGCCGACGCGGGCCGCGCGGTTCGCGGCGTCGAAGCTGAGATCGCCGAAGCTGGCACGGTCCGGCTCGCGCAGGCCGGGACGGCGCAGCACGGCGCGCAGCCTTGCCTCGAATTCGTCGAGGTCGAAGGGTTTGACGATGTAGTCGTCGGCACCTGCGTTCAGGCCGGCGACGCGATGGGCAACCGCATCGCGCGCCGTGAGGATCAGGGTGGGCGCGGCGCTTCGTACGCGCAGCGTGCCAAGTACCTCCATGCCGTCCATGTCGGGCAGGCCGAGATCGAGCACCACGGCGTCATAGGTTGCGCTGTCGATATGGGTGAGTGCCGCGCCGCCGCTGGCAGCAGCGTCCACAATGTAACCGAGGCCGCGCAAATGCGCGGCGATCATGGCATTGAGGTCGGGATTATCCTCAACGAGAAGCAGCCGCACCGGCAGGGC
The DNA here is from genome assembly GCA_035507235.1 of Acetobacteraceae bacterium. Taxonomy (GTDB): domain Bacteria; phylum Pseudomonadota; class Alphaproteobacteria; order Acetobacterales; family Acetobacteraceae; genus CAJCIS01. The sequence continues at coordinate 811 of DATJOH010000420.1, read as the reverse complement.
CTTACACGGGCGAAATGGATTTGGCGCGCATGGCGGCTTTTACGCGGGCGCCTTTGCGCTCCAGCATCGGCCGCAGGAGTTCCTGCAACCAGGGGGCCGCGGCCGCAGCTTTCGCCAGCAGAAGGGTGGACATCGGCAAGGCCCGCTCCCGTTTGCGGTCAAGCACACAGGCGAGCACCGCCCGCCCCACCTGTTCGGCCGAGAGGAACGGCTGCGAGAATACCAGGTCGGGCACGTGGTCCATGTCATCCAGCACGAAGCCGGTAGTGATGGGCCCGGGCGAGACGACGCAGAGGGCGACGCCGGCGCGGGCGAGTTCGGCGCCGGCGGCGAAGGTGAAGCCGCGCAGGCCCCATTTGCTGGCGCTGTAACTGGCTTCGCCCGGCAGCGGCACATGGCCGGCAATGCTCGCCACATTCACCACCACGCCACGTGCCGCTAACAGGTGGGGCAGCGAAAAATGCGTCAGCAGCATCGGCGCTTTCAGGTTGGTATCGATCACCTGCTCCACGCCCTCGGCGGGGATGTCGGCAAAATTGCCGCGCACGTTGGTGCCGGCGTTGTTGACCAGGATATCGATGCGGCCGTGCCGCTCGACGGTGGCCGCGACGAGGCGCTCCAGGTCAGCGCGACGGGATACGTCGGTCGGGACCGCCAGGCCGCCGATGCTGTCGGCAACGCGGCGGAGCGGCGCCTCGGTGCGGGCGGCCAGCACCAGGGCCGCGCCTTCGGCGGCCAACAGGCGCGCGGTTGCCTCGCCGACGCCGCTCGAAGCGCCGGTAACTATGGCGACCTTGCCGGTCAGGCGGGT
>DATJOH010000419.1:0-5609 GCA_035507235.1 Acetobacteraceae bacterium | reverse complement strand
TGGCAGCATTCAACTTCTTCAGTCATGGCACTCAGGATTTGTATAAATCCTTTCTAATGAAGGAACGCGGTTTACCGCTTTCGACGGCCACCTCCATATTGGTGTGCATGAATATCGCCGCCATTATCGGGGGCATTTTTTTCGCGGCACTTTCGCAGCGCATGGGCCGTCGCGCCGCAATCGTGACGGCGGCGCTGTTGTCGGTTCCGGTCATCCCGCTTTGGGCGTTCTCTCATCACGCCTTGATGATAGGAGTTGGCGCTTTTGTCATGCAGTTTTTCGTTCAGGGCGCCTGGGGTGTCGTGCCAGCTCATCTGAACGAGCTTTCTCCGCCCGCGATTCGCGGTACGTTTCCTGGCGTCACTTACACATTGGGAAATCTGTTGGCTTCCGTCAACGGGCCGTTACAGGCCGGCTTGGCTGACCGGTATTTTGACGGCAACCTAAGCTGGCCGTTGGCGCTTGTGGTCGGCGCGGTTGCGGTTCTCATCGCCGTTCTGGTATGTTTTGGCCGGGAAGCACGCGACCTGCGCATGGGTGGAGCGGTCGCCGGCCGGACGGATTGAAGTTCATGCATGATCTGAAGCTTGTCGCCGGGTTTGCGTTTCACACGGTCGTTGCGGTTGCCTTATTCGCAATGATCGGTGGCGCCGCAGCGCTCCTCGATTACTATACGAAGGTACTCGGCAACCTTGGCATGCCAGAAGCCATTCTTCTAGCTATCAAGGCCACTGAGTATTTTCTTTTCGCGGTCGATCTGCTATGTTTTGTCGTATATGTGACGCGGGAGACTTGGCTGCTTCTGCGCGCAATGTTCACCTCAGCGACTGACCATGCAGCAGCTATCGAGGTAGGCAGGGTTACTGACTAGCCCAGATGATGCGGTGCATCCACGCCACATCGTGCAAATCGAAACTATAGTCAGGATGTTCCGGATTGAGGCTGCGTAGCTCGATCCGCCGCGCGGATCTGCGCGCCAGCTGTTTTGCCATCGCCTCACCTTTCGCAGTACGAACAATCAAGCGATCGCCTCGGCGCACCGGTGCACCGGGTGCCACAATCACCATGTCGCCATCGCGGTAAACCGGCTCCATCGAGTCTCCGGATATTTCAAGCGCATAGGCGTGCGGGTCGCCCACCTCCGGCAAACTCACCTCGTCCCACCCGGCGCCCACCGGATAGCCGGCGTCATCAAAAAATCCGTTGCTGCCAGCCTGGGCGAAGCCAATCAACGGAATGCTGCGGATGGGCGGCGGAGGGTGCTTGCCCAACGAAGCCTTGCCGCCGGCCATGATATGGGCGAACGATTCGAGGTCCGAACCGGCGGCAGCCAAGGCCTTCGCCAGGCTCTCGGTGCTTGGCCACCTCGACCTGCCGTCCGGCATCCGCCGCTTCGACGGATTAAACGTGGTCGGATCAAGGCCTGCCCGGCGGGCGAGGCCGGACGGCGACATGCCAGCCTCCGCTGCAAGCGCGTCCAAAGCCCGCCAAATATCCTCGTGTTTCACCGCGAATCGCCCATGGATGCAACACCGGCACTGTGCGCGGATTTTTTATAAGCGCAATAGGATTTGGCACCCTCAAGGCTTGCTCCTGGCAAAATTTTCTTCTAGGTTGTTCACTGTTTGTTCATGACACCTGGAGGTTGTGCATGGTGCCAGCCGCGAAGATCGCCGTTTCCCGCTCTGACTTAGTCGCATCACTTTCATTCGGCTGTGCGGAGGAGGCCTGGTTCTGGACGATGGGGGCATTGCGTAATCGTCGAGATGGCGCCAGACGCAACCACGCATCAATTCCGAGGCCGTGCGAGCCCGATGATGTCATTCGCTGCCTAGACCGGCTCTATCAGCAACGGCAGATTACGCTAACCCATGCGCGTGTTCTGCGAACCTGGGGGGAGCGGCAGTTGGCGCCGGATCTGCGCCAACCGGATTCACCCGACACGCGGCTTTGGCTTGAGGCAATGGCGCGGCTCGCGCCCGCTCTCCGCCACAAGGGTATCATCGCGTAAGTCAGTAGGAAGTTTATCCTTGACATGCGGGTCAGGTACGAAGTAGGTAGCATCCGTCTCGGGGGCGAATTGCGCCCATTGACGATCACCCAGCCGCTCCTTCGGGGGCGGCTTTTTTTATGTACGAAAGGACCCGCTATCATGGCCTTCGCCATACGAAACCTCTCCGTTCTCGCCTACGCGAACGGTTTTACCCTTTGGCACTACAAAGCAACGCCGGACGATCCCTCGATGGTGGGAGCACCTGGTTATTTCACCGAGGCCGGCGATATGCTGGCCGCCGGCGATATGCTCCTGGTTTCGACCACGTATGGCGGCCGCGTTCTATCCGTGCTCGGCGATCGCGGTACAGTCCGCACGACACCCCTTGCCTAAGGGGTATCGCACGGGCGTTTAAGGACTATAGTCCTATGCGCCACCTCCCCCGCTTCGGTAATCACGTACCGCCCAGCGCCACTCGGCACCACCAGCCGGCGCTGGGCCAGGCGCTCCAGACAAGTTCTGTCGCGCGTATCCCCGGGTCGCCCCGCCTGGCCGGCCAGCATAGCCCGGTGCAGCGCCGACCGGCAGCAAGTCTCAAGGTAAGCTTCGCGCCACATGGCGCCTGCATCTGCCAGCTTGCACGCCCCCGCAAGGCTTGCCCCGAAAGGACGACATCGGCAGGAACGGCCGGCATGCCGCTCTTGCCGCTTATGTCCGCAACCAGCCGCGCGTTTAGCCTGCTAGACGCCGAGGTGGCGCACCGCTTCGCCATGCGCCTTCTGCGCATCGGCCTCGTTCCCACGAGCAGGGAACGCGACGATTCCTCGCTTCAGGTCAGGGCACTGGGTTGCGTTTTCAGCAACCCGATCGGCCTCGCCGCCGGGTTTGATAAGAACGCCGAAGCCGTGATGCCGCTCTTGCGACTTGGCTTCGGGTTCGCGGAGTTTGGTACTGTCACGCCACGGCCGCAGCCGGGAAATCCGCGCCCGCGCCTGTTTCGCCTGCGCCGTCACCAGGCCGTCATCAACCGCATGGGCTTCAACAATAAGGGCCTCGAGGTCTTCCGCGCTCACCTCGCGGCGTTGCCACCGCGCGTCGCGCCGATCGGCGCCAATATTGGCATCAATAAGGACGGGGCGGATCCTGAGCGCGACTATCCTTTGCTGGTGTCCGCGCTGACGCCCTATGTCGACTACATCACGATCAACGTTTCCTCCCCCAACACGCCCGGGCTGCGCGACCTGCAGGGCGAAGTGAGGTTGCGCGCAATCCTTGCCGCAATCGCGACAACTGTCCCGGTTCATCCGCCCCTGCTTGTAAAGCTCGCGCCCGATCTTTCCGATGCCGGGTTGGAAGCCGCCGTAGAGGTCGCGATTGCCGGCGGTGCCGCAGGACTTGTTATCTCGAACACGACGATCGCAAGGCCCGCCGGCCTCACTGGCCCGAATGTAAAACAGGCTGGGGGCCTCTCCGGCGCGCCCTTGTTTGTGCGCTCCACGCAGATGCTCGCGCGGGCCCGGCGTCTGGCCGGACCCCGCCTGACACTGATCGGATGCGGCGGCGTACGCTCGGGCGCCGATGCGCTTGCCAAGATCAAGGCTGGCGCAAGCCTCGTGCAGCTCTACACCGCCTTCGCCTATGCGGGGCCCGCCCTAATACCGCGTCTGAAATCCGAGTTAGCGACCGCGCTGCGGGCTGATGGATTCGCACGGGTTGAAGAGGCCGTGGGGACGGCTGCCTGATGCAACCGCTCGCCGGCCTACATGAGATCGCAGACCATTTTGACGGCTTCATCCTTGATCTCTGGGGCGTCATCCACGACGGCATTGCGCCGTTTGCCGGCGCGCTACGGTGTCTCCAAGCCCTTAAGCCACGGCCGGTTCTGCTGCTTTCCAATGCGCCGCGCCGCGCCGCGTCGGTCCAGCACACGCTGCGCCGCCTGGGCGTCGCGGACGACCTTTATTGCGTTCTGCTCACCAGCGGCGAAGCAACCTGGTGCGCCCTGAAAGACGCACCCGACCCATGGTTTCAGAGCCTTGGTCCGCGAGTTTTCCACATCGGTCCCGCCCGCGACCTAGGCGTACTGGATGGCCTCAGCAGATCTCTCGCGAGTTCTCCAGCCGAGGCGGACTGGGTTCTGAACACGGGCCCCGACGATACCCGCGAATTGTCTGACCTAGAGGCGTTCCTTCCCGATCTTGCCGCGTGCCTTGCAGCCCGCCTCCCCATGGTGTGCGCTAATCCGGATCTCGAGATCGTCCGCGGCAACGCCCGCATTCTGTGCGCCGGCACCCTCGCTGCCTGGTACGAGCGGCAAGGCGCCGAGGTACGGTGGATAGGCAAGCCGGATCCGGCAATCTACGTCGACGCCCTCGCGCGCTTGGGGCTTGCGCCGCGGCAAGTGCTGGCAGTTGGCGACTCGTTGCGTACCGACATAGCGGGCGCCGTGGGCGCCGGCCTGGCCAGCTTGTGGATTCTGGGCGGTATTCACGGTGCAGCATTGCGCGGCGACATCACCGCTGCCCAGCGCGAAGCGGCAAAAGCCGGTCTGTCGCCCGACTGGGTAAGCGCGCGTTTGGACTGGTAGAGGGACCATCGCCGTTCGCCTTTGTCTTATTCTTACAATATGCTAACTTTATGTAGAAGATGGGATTCCGGTCAGCTTTCGGCCAGCTTGCCGGCATTCGCGCTTTTTGGAGACAGGGCGAATGCATTCGTTTGTTCGACTGGTGCTGCACCGCATTGGCTATGATGGCGATATCGACACGTTGTGCATCTCGTCGTTGTCACCCTGGCCAATCCTCTTCCTCACCGGCGGCCTTGCAATCCTGGCTGCCAGCATCTTCCTCCGGCTGATGGTCGACATGATCCTGCCAGCAGGGATCACGCAGCGCTTGGCGGGCAGCCGCGCCATGGTCCACTGGACCATCACGGTCACGTTGCTCGGCGTGCTTGCCGCGGCGATCGAGGCAGTCGGCGCTGAGCAGCGCGTCACATGGATGGAATGGGTGCAAAATCTCTCCACAACCGAACATCCGCTGGCGGCGACCGGACTTGCTTGCGTTGCCGCCGGCTTGCTGCTGACGGTGCGGGCAATGGCACTGCTGCAAATCGATATGTTCCGCCGGCCGGCCGGTTCCGGCGTCCGCGGCGTTCCAACGGATGGCGCATTCGTCCAGGCCGGCGCATTTGCGCTGAGGGGTTTTGCAAGCCGAGAAGGATGGCTGCGCAAACCCGGCGGCGGTATTCCGATCGCGCTGCTCGGCGTTCTGATGGCCGCTTACGGCTCAGAGTTACTGCGGCACGTCGATTTGTGCCTGTAGCGCCGCCCGACAAAGGCAGGCTCCGCTAGTCCGGCGTCGGTCCAACACGGCCGCGACCCAGGTCCATCGTGAAACTCATCGAAGTCACCAACGTAGATTTCTCACTGCGCCATTTTCTGCTGCCGCTGATGCGCGGTGCCCGGGCGCGCGGCCATGACGTCATCGGCGTCTCCGCGGAGGGCCCGCTGCTCGAGGACGTGCGCCGCGAAGGATTTCGCGTCGCGACTCCGCCCTTGCAACGAAGTTCTTCGCCAGTGGCAATGTGGCGGGCCTACCACGCGCTCGTCGCGCTG
>DATJOH010000418.1:0-3871 GCA_035507235.1 Acetobacteraceae bacterium | reverse complement strand
AGTATTTCTTTTTTGAAAAAAAGAAACAAAAAACTTTTGCTCGTTGCTCGCGGCAGCCGAACCAGACGATTCGCACAGGTGATGCCCTACAGACAAAAGTTTTTTGGTTCTTTTTTTCAAAAAAGAACACTTCCTTTCTCGTTCGCCCCATCGCCGGTAGGCGCGAGTACTTCTCTCGGCTGAGCCGTAATGTGAGACGCGCGTGCTCGCGCGGCATCATATGAAGGAGGCGCAGACCATGCGATTCACCGGCCGAGCGTTAGCCCTTGCCTTCGTGCTGGCCGGCGGGTCGGCCAGCGCCAAAGTGATCGGGTTTCAGGCCTGCAAGGGATTGTTTGCGTTTTGTGGTGCGTCCAGTTGCACGCCCACGAACCAGACGATCAATGTCAACATCCCCGGAACAAGGGGCAAGACCGCGCCGTTCCCGGAGGCTGACTGCAAGTGCCCAGTTCTGAACGGTATTGCCATTGCCGATGTGAAATTCGGCAATATGCAAGGGTCCTGCACCGCCGGCCTTTCGGGCGGGCAGGTCTATTCGCTATTTCAATACGAGCCGAACCTGCCGCAGCAGATCAATAATTGGGCGACGTCGCCGGCCAGCGCCACCGCCGTTGTGGCACAGCAATGCCCTGCAACCGCGCTTCAGGGCTCCAACCAATCGAACTGCTTCGCTTTCAAATGCGATGCCCCGACCATGATTAACGGCGTATCGGTGGCGAATTGCCACTGCGCCATGGGTGAGTCGCTGTTGGGCCAATCGACGCCGCCGGCGACGGGATTTCTCACAGCCTACGGGCAAGGCGCCGCAGGGTCATGCGGAACAAGCGAGGCGCCCACCTATCCGGTCGGCGGCGCGTCGCCCGCAGATACGAACAATTGACGGTCCGGCGACATGGGCCGGGCCGCGCGATCCTTGCGTCGGCAAAAGCTTACTTTGTATTGTCCCAGGAGCATGAAGACGCCAGGCAGGCCCGGTAGTGATCCTCGAGCACCTCCGTCCGCTGCACCGTCATCTGGGTGGCACATCCCAGGTTCACGAAAAACTGGCTTCCCTCTTTTCGGCTGCATCTATCATTGCGATCACGCATCCAGTCCAACTGGCTGCTGCGCAACGCCGCTTGCCCAGACGCATCCAGTTTCGCGCGTACGCGACCGAACCACTGATTTAACTGCGCATCGGAATCCTGATAGACCTTGTTCAGGCAATAGAGCCCGTCGAAATCATTGTGCGGATGGTCGCAGGCCGATCCTGCCAGGGCCGGAAGCGGCGCCAGGCTAAGTAGGGCCAGCGCACTCACAACGTATCGCAACATTACCGTCCCCCCTTAAAGATGACTCCAGCCACCCCCGCCGGCCGCCAGCCGCCTGCCCTCGGCATCGATGAGCACCACAGACGGTTCACCGGCATCGAACCATCCTATCTTATTAACAATTATTTCGCAAGAGCGCGCCGCCGCGCGCAGTGCCGGCTCCTGGGAGGGCGGCACGGCCAGCAGCAATTCATAATCATCGCCGCCGGCGGTTCCGGATGAAACGAAATCCGGGCCGGCGGCCTTGCCGGCTGGGGAGAGCGGCACACGCGAAATGTCCAGCGTCAGCGCCAGGCCGGAAGCGCGCGCCATGTGGCCGGAATCCTGCAGGAGGCCGTCGGAAATATCCATGGCGGCGTGGGCAATGCCCTGCAGCGCGAGGCCGAGCCGTGGTTCCGGGAAGCGGTAATGCGCGGCGAGCGTTCCGTCCGGATCGGGGATTTCGCCGCGCAGGGCGCGCAGGCCGAGCACGCCGTTGCCGATCGTGCCGGTGACCCACAGATCATCGCCGGCTTCAGCGCCGCCGCGGCGGAGCGCCGCGCCGTGCGCGACGTGGCCGAACATCATGACGGAAAGCGAAACCGGTCCTGGTGTTGATGTGGTGTCGCCGCCCAGCAGAGAGATGTTGTACCGCGCTTGATCCGCGGCGAGCCCTTTGGCGAAGCTTTCAAACCAGGCGTCCGGCGTGCCGCGCGGCACGGAGAGCGTCAGCAGATATCCGAGCGGTATCGCGCCCATGGCGGCGATATCGGAAAGATTGACCCGCAGCAGCTTGCGGGCGACGTTTTTCGGCAACTCATCCGGCAGGTAATGGACACCCTGAACCATGGTGTCCGCCGTGACGACAAGGTCGCGTCCCGCGGGCGGCGTAATGACCGCCGCATCATCAGTGAGATCGAGTGCGCCCGGTCCGGCCAGCGGCGCGAAATACCGCCGGATTATTGAAAATTCCCGAGGCAAACTCATAAAAGAGCAAAAGTTTTTTGGTTCTTTTTTTCAAAAAAGAACACCTCAAAACTCCTTAGGCCGCAACGACCGCGCAATCTTATCCAGCAACCCATTCGCCATCCGCGGCTCATCGCCATCAAAGAACCCGTGCGCCACGTCCAGATACTCGTTGATCACAACCTTTGCCGGCGCCCCATCTTTCGTAATGAGTTCCGCGGCCCCCGCGCGCAGCAGCGCCCGCAGCACCGGGTCCAGGCGCGCGAGCGGCCATTCCGGCGGCAGCGTCTCAGCCAGGTGCGTGTCGATGTCCGCCTGTTTTTCCGAAGCGGCGCGCACGATGCGGCCGAACAGTTTGGCGTGGGCGTCCGGTACCGCGCCGTTTTCGAAGTCGCCGGGTCCGAAACGGTGGCGCACGAACTGATCGATGACGGTTTCCGGGTTTTCCGGCCCTTGCTCGCTTTGGAACAGCGCCTGCACGGCGGCGACGCGGGCCGCGGTGCGGGGTCGTGTTGGCGCGTCCGTCATTACGCGGCGCCGAACCGGCGGGCGGCGTTGATCTGCAGCAGCGCGGCGACGGCGGCTTCCGCGCCTTTGTTGAACCCGTCGCGGCGGCTGCGCGCCACCGCCTGTTCGATGGAATGCACGGTGAGCACGCCCGATCCCAGCGCTATGCCGAATTGCAGCGCCACCTGCATCAGGCCGGCGATGGTTTCGCGGCAGATATAGTCGTAATGATCGGTGCCGCCGCGCACGATGCAGCCGAGGGCGACGAAGCCGTCGTATTTTTCCGGCCCGCGCAGCACGATGCGTATGGCTTGCGGCAATTCGAAACTGCCGGCGACGCTCAAAGTGTCGTGGGTGGCGCCGGCTTCTTCCAGAATGCGCGCCGCACCCCAGCTCATGCCATCCACGACATCCTTGTAATAGGGCGCGCGCACCAGCAGCAGGCGCGCCGGCGGGCCGGCCACGTCCGGGGCGGTTGGCCAGGGGGCATCGGCGGTGCTCATGCCGCACCCTCGATTGGCCGTTGTCCGACGACTTTCAAGCCATATCCTTCCAGGCCGATAATCACGCGCTGCGTGTTGCTGAGCAGGACCATATCGTGCACGCCGAGGTCTGCCAGGATTTGCGCGCCGATACCATATTCGCGCAGCATGTCCTTCACGCGGCCGTCATTGCGGCGGCCGGTGACGAATTCCAGCACGCCGCCTGGTTTCCAGTCGTGCAGCACCACCATGACGCCGCGGCCTTCGGCGGCAATGGCGCGCATGGCGGCATGCATCAGCCGGTTGGTGCGGCCGCCCGGCAGCACCTCGATCGGGTCCATCGCCTGCATGCGCACCAGCACGGGACCGCCCTCCGAAATATCGCCCTTTACCATGACGATATGTTCGGCCGGGCTCACCGTGCTGTCGTAGACCATGATCCGCCAATGGCCGGTATCGAGGTCGGCGGTCGTTTCGTGCAGGCAGCGCACCTGCTTTTCCGAAGCACGGCGATGCGCGATCAGGTCCGCGATGGTGCCGAGTTTGAGCGCATGACGCTGCGCAAACGCCACCAGATCCGGCAGCCGCGCCATGCTGCCGTCTTCATTCATGATTTCACAAATCACG
>DATJOH010000417.1:0-3861 GCA_035507235.1 Acetobacteraceae bacterium | reverse complement strand
CGCGCCACATCTCCCCGTCGCGCGCCACCTTGCCTTCGCTTTCCAGTTTCATCAGGTGGGCCAGCACATTGCGTTCCGCGGCACGCCGCAGCCGCGGATGCACCTGCGAATAGATCGTGTCCATCAGCGTGAACGTGTTCGCCGCGCCATCCGCCGTCAGCTTCGCATGGATCGCCTGCTCGCGTTGCTCGCGGTGGTGCAGCATCTCCCGCACCAATGCGCGCGGATCGGGAAGCTGCGGCCCGTGGCCGGGCAGGAACACCTGATCGTCGCGCGCCAGCAGCAGACGCAGGCTGTTGAAGTAATCACCCATGTTGCCGCCGGGCGGGCTGACCACGCTGGTGGACCAGGACATCACGTGATCGGCCGAGAACAACACCTTGCTGCCATCCCTGGCCGGCAGCGCATAACACAGGTGATCGGACGCATGGCCCGGCGTGTGCAGCGCCGTCATCCCGGCAACCGCGTCACCGTGCGAGAGTTTGATATCCGCATCGAAGCTGTCCAGGCCGCTGATGTGGAATCCCGCCGTCGGCGCACCGGTCGCGTCCTGCAATTCCGCGGCGGCCCCGACATGATCGTGATGCGTGTGGCTCAGCAGGATCAGCGACACCTGGCCGCCGGTGGCACGCAGGATCGCCTGCACATGCTCCGGATGGTTCTCCGGCCCGGGATCCAGCACCGCGATGCCATCCGGCGTTTCGATCAGATACGTATTGGTGCCGTAATACGTCATCGGCCCGGGGTTGGCGGCGACGATGCGCGAAACGCCGGGCAGCACCGGCAGCACCGCGCCGCGATCCGGCTCGGGTTCGGTCAGAAAGGGCATGGACGGCCTCGTTGCGTGTGTCGCGGGTACAAGACAGCAAAGCGCCAGGGCTGGCAACAAAGCGCCGCGTCATGCCAGGATCGCTTCCTTCGCAAAGCCACGCTGGGGGAAACCGCCATGGCCAACGGCCTGCTGTTCGCATCAATGGATTACACCCGCGCCTATGAGGACGAGTTCCACGACTGGTACGACCTGGAACATGTGCCGGAACGGCTGCGCGTGCCGGGCTTTCTCAACGCCGAGCGCTGGCTCGGCGAGGAGAATCCGAAAATCTCCGTCGCCACCTACGATCTTACCGAACCCGGCGTGCTGGGCAGTGCGCCGTACCTGGCGGTCGGTGGTGCCAATTCTTCGGTGTGGACCAGGCGCGTCACCGGCATGTGCCAGCGCATCATGCGCTATGAAGGCGAACAACTGGCGCCGGGCGATGCCGTGGCGCCGCAAGGCGCCGCCGCGCTGCTGGTGGCGACGATGAACATCGATCCCGCGGCAGAGGCCGAATTCAACGAATGGTACAACGCCGAGCACCTGCCGCAGCTTGCCGCCGTGCCGGGGGTGCTGTGCGCGCGCCGCTTCCGCGCCTCCGACGCCGCCAGCGAGCGCAGGTATCTGGCGCTGTACCACCTCAACGGCAGCGGCGTGTCACGCTCGGCGGCATGGACCAAGGCGGCGGATACCGAATGGACGCGGCGGATCCGCCCGCATTTCCGCGACCTTCTGGTGCTGCGCTGCAATCGCTACCAGCGCGGTGGCTGACCGGCCGCGGCGTCCCGCCCGGAGCGGCCGGCACGGCGGCGGGTCCGGCTCCAACCCGCTCGGCGAACGGTCCGCACACCGCCATGGCCCGACTCCGCGGGGCGTGGCATGACGGTGCCGACCATGGACACCCAACCATCACCTGGCTCCAAGCCGCGCCGGCCGCCGGCCGCACTGGCGGGTCGATGAATTTCTATTGGCTGATGCTGGCAGCCTCGATTGCCGCCGCGATCATCGGCCAGGTGCTGTTGAAGGCCGGCGCGAGCGTACCAAGCTTCATCGGGCAGTTGTTCGATCCGCGCACCCTGATCGGCCTGATGCTGTACGGTGGTGCCGCGATGCTGTACATGGTGGCGCTGCGCCGCATCCCGATGTCAGTGGCACTGCCTTGCACCGCCGTCTCCTACATCGCCGCCGCGCTCATCGGGCATTTTGCCTTTGGCGAAGCGCTGAGCACCATCCGCATCGGCGCCATCGGCCTGATTTGTGGCGGCGTGGTGTTGCTCGCGTTTTCCTGACACGCCCTCACCGGGTCGCAGGCACCCGGCGGAGCGCATCGCGAATTGCGCAACCATTCCGCGCGCTCAATGGCGCGGAGTCACGGCCGCCGTGGCGAATGACCCGGCGAAATCCGCGTAGACACTGCTGGCCGGTGCGAAATCGTCGTACGTGCGCGACCGTGCCGCGAAATCGCGGTACGCGACCGCGAGTCCCAGGTGCCAGTCCGCGGTGGGATCGTGCCACAGCGCCAGCACGCGGCGCCGATATGCGTCGCCCAGCGGCGCCGTCTGCGAGTGGTAGTCGCCGATAGCGCTCAACCATTTGTTGCTAACGGCGTACAGCGCATTCAAAAACCGAGCGGCATACATCGCATTTGCCCGCGGATCGAACGCCTGCTCCAGCGAGTTGAACGCCGTCGGATGGAACATCAGGTTGACCTGAAGACAACCGACGTCGATCGATCGCACGCCGCGTGCCTGTAGATCGCGAACCGCGGCAATGGCATGCGCCTCGGTCGCGAAGAATGCGCCCTGGCCTTCGGCATTGATCGTCCAGGGCCAGGGTTGCAGCCGCCCGGTGGTTGCATCGGGCCGGCCACTTTCAACCTGCGCAATCGCCTCCAGCAGACGCGGCGGCAAACGGAATGAATCTTCCGCGGCGGTGATGGCAGGACCGCACAGCGCCGGAATCGCCGGCATGGCAGGCCCCGCCGCGAGACCGGCGGCGCAGGACAGGCACAGCATGGCAAACATGATCAGGCAGCGGACAGCGGGGCGCATCAGGCTGCTATGCACACGAAATCGTGTGCAATGCCAGCAGAATCTCGCCGCCATCCCAGCCGCAACGACAGTGACACCAGGCCGCAAGATCGCGTGCGCGAAGGTTGGCCGCTTGGCAACCGCTCGGTATTCCGATTCAATTACGCGCCACGCCATCTTTCTCCAACTGGAGCGATGCCCACAAAATGCCGGCGAGGTTGCCCGCGACTCCGCCGGATCGTCACAATGCCATATTGGTCATGCTACGATTTCATAACGGTTGCAGCGCCTGAGAATCTAATTCGGATGCCGCGCCGCTGTTAGCTGCATTCATCCTGCCCGGCGCCACGCGGACGTGATCCCGCAGCGGTTATGTTTCGGCTTACATGCGCCGGCAAACGCATCAGCAACGCCGCCGTTAACGGAAAGGAGATACGCGGCATTGTCCGGGCTTTGCTATGCATCCATTCCGCCAATCACATCGGGGCCCGCATGGTTCTCGTCGATAACGCTTCCCCCGTGATCCGCGTCACGCTCAATGACCTGTCCCGGCTACCCATCGAGCGGCTGGCGCGCCTGCTGCTGGAGCGCGCGGCCGAAGACCCGATGCTGCTGACCCGGCTGCATGCCACCATCGAGGAAGGCACGCCCGGCATCGGCCGCATCGCCGCCACCGCCCCCCGCTCCGGCCCGGCACACGTGGTTGGCGAAAGCCCGGCTATGCGCAATGTCGGCGAACTGATCCGCCGCTTCGCCCGCAGCGACGACCCGGTTCTGATCACCGGCGAAAGCGGCACCGGCAAGGAACTCGCCGCCCGCGCCATCCATGAAGGATCGCGCCGCCATGAAGGCCCCTTCGTTGCCGTGAACTGCGCCGCGATCCCCTCCAATCTCGTCGCCTCCGAATTGTTCGGCTACGAAAAGGGCGCGTTCACCGGCGCCAACGGCCGTACCAAGGGCCAGATCGAACATGCCAACGGCGGCACTCTGTTCTTGGACGAGATCGGCGACATGCCG
>DATJOH010000416.1:0-3109 GCA_035507235.1 Acetobacteraceae bacterium | reverse complement strand
AGGTAGGCCGAGAGCATGGCTTTTCAGTAGCACGAACCCGCCCTCATTAAAACAGAACTTTTCCAAGATGGTCTCGCATATTTTTACTTTTCGCCTACGGCAAGAAATGCGCTGCAATTTGTCAGATACCGTGCAAACAATTGCGCAAAATATCGCAAAAGTTTCTTAAAATTTCTACGAAATTTTGATGTATATATCGTCGCTTTTTGGCCAATCTCGTATCCAAGAATGTAATTTTCTCAGAATCTTCGGAATTGCCACAGCCAAGCCCGCAAGTGACTGATCTAACACAATTTCAGCTGTGCGCAGCAAAGCCCGCGAGTCGCGCATCGATTTCCGCTGCTCAACCTAGCCGGCGGTGCTGACGGGGTGGCGGAGCTCGTGAGCTATCAAGCCTCCGGATTAGCCCGCGCCACCTGCCAGGATGTCCCCCGCACCGCGCCATCCTGCGCCAGCTCGGCCAGCAGCTGCTCCACCGCTTCGTCCATCACCGAGGCGGTGAGTGTCTGGACGGTAATGCGGGTGTGCCCGTCGGCGGAGCCATCGGCACTGGCGAGTTCCCAGGGCGGCATACGATGGCGGGCAAGTGCCGCGAGCAGGTCGGCGCGCACTCGTGGCGCCGCGCCGGGATCGCAGAGCACGGTAAGCGTATAGCGGCTTTCCACTTCGCTGCCGGTTTGCACCCGCACATTCAGCCGATTGGCGATCGGGCGCAGCGCGACATTGGCACCCAGCAGCAGCGCGGCGGCGATGCCCGCCGCCTGCCACATGCCGTGGCCGGCGAGCGCGCCGACCATGGCGGAACACCACAATGTGGCGGCGGTGTTCAGGCCTGGACTGAAATACCTTCCCGCATGATGACGCCGGCGCCGAGGAAGCCGATGCCGGTGACGATTTGCGCTGCGACGACCGAGGGATTTCCGCGCCCGGCCTCGGTCGCGAAGCAGACGAAGCCGGCAGCGCCCAGGGCGACCAGGGCGTTGGTTTTGAGCCCGGCCATTTTCTGATGAAACTGGCGCTCGAAGCCGACCGCGCTGCCCAGCACAAGTGCCCAGGCCATGCGGATGGCGATATCCTCAATATTGAGAATCATGGCGTATCATTCAACCAAAAGCAGTTATGCGCCATGTGTGGCGTCGTGGCGATGGCAGGGCGCGCCCGAGTCGCGGCAGCGTCACGTTCACTCCGGACATCGCGATAATTATTGTAACTCAACCCAAACGCCCCGTGCACGGCTGTACATTGCATACCCGTGTCTTCAAAAATGTGCGCTAATACCAAAGAATAGTGCAATCCGCCGCATTATGCTTGCATTGATGGACGCTCTGCATAAGTTAGCGCCTCGGTATTACGAAACACGCGGGGCAAATATACTAGGTGACTGCAACGATTGCGCAGCCATTTGTCCGCACGCCGGAATCCAACGCCACAGCACATCGCATCGCCGCGGGGCCCGCCATGGAAGACCTGCGCGAATTGCTCGCAACTCTCGATCTGGGTATCGCCATGGCACGCGATCCGGACGGCACCATCAGGCACTGGTCGCAGGGATGCGAACGGCTGTACGGCTGGCGCTCGGATGAGGCGATCGGCCAGATCTCGCATCGCCTGCTCGCAACGCGATTTCCGATTCCTCTGGCGGATATCGAAAAAATTCTGCGGCGCGAAGGTGTGTGGACCGGCGATCTGCGCCACTGCACCCGCGATGGGCAGGAAGTAATTGCCAGCGTGCGCAAGGTATTGCGGCGCGACAAAACCGGCCGCCCGATCGCGGTCATGGAATCGATCGCCGATGTCACCGCGCAACGCGCTGCGGAGGCGCTGCTCTCGGCGCGCAATGCGCAACTCGCCCAGGCGGCAAAAATGGAGGCGCTGGGCCAACTTGCCGCCGGCATGGCGCATGATTTCAATAACGTGCTGCATACAGTACGAGGTTGCATCGAACTCGCGATCGCGCGCAATGGCGCGGCGCAGCATGGCGTCGCCCAGGCATTGGGCATTGCGCAGGGCGCCACCACGCGCGGCATAACCGTAACGAAACGACTCCTTGCCTTTGCACGTCAGGGCAGATTGCAAGCCAGCGCGATCGAACCGGGCGCCATGTTACACGGCCTTGCCGATATGTTGCGCGCAACTATCCGCGCGCCGATAACGCTTCATGTCGATGCCCCCGCCGATCTGCCGCCGATACTCGCGGATGCTGGACAGTTGGAAACCGTGCTCGTCAATCTGGCGAACAATGCCCGCGACGCCATGCGCGCAGGCGGCAGCATCATTTTCCGCGCCCAGGCAACGCATGCGCCAGGCGCGGCGGACGTGCCGCATTGCCTGGCGCCGGGCGCCTATATCCGTATTTCCGTCATCGATCACGGCGAGGGCATGAAGCCGGAGATATTGGCGCGAATTACCGAACCTTTCTTCACCACGAAACCGCGCGGCAAGGGTACCGGCCTCGGGCTCGCCATGGCCCGGGGCTTCGCGGAGCAATCCGGCGGTGCGCTGACGATCGCGAGCCTGCCTGGCCACGGCACGACCGTTTCGCTGTTTCTGCCGCTGGCCGAAATCGTCAGGGCCCCGGCCCCGGTCGAAGCCGGCGACGCGCCGGCGACGAAACCGCGCGGCAAGACCATACTCGTTGCGGATGACGAAGATACGATACGCGATATCCTCGGGATGCTTCTCGCTGACCATGGCTATCTTGTTGCAAAAGCGGAGAACAGCGCCGCGGCGCTCGTGCTGCTGGATGGCGGCCTCAATCCGGATGCATTGATGACCGATCTCGCCATGCCAGGCGAATTGGATGGTCTCGATCTGATCGCCGCGCTGCGCCGTCGGTTTCCCCGTCTGCCGTGCCTGCTGGTGACCGGTCACGCAGCCCAGGCGCGCGCCGACCCCCTCACCCGCGCCAAAAAGGGCGGTCCGTTCCAACTTCTGGAAAAGCCGACCTCCCTGCACACTCTGTTGACGGCGTTGAACCAGGTTCTCGACGCCGCGTGAGGCGGAACGAGGGCAGCGATCGCCGCTTATGATGAGGTTCGCCTGGGTGGCCGCAGCTTCCTGCGCCGGCGGCGACAAGGAAGGACGCAATGCCCGTCGTGAAATACCGTGC
>DATJOH010000415.1:0-5504 GCA_035507235.1 Acetobacteraceae bacterium | reverse complement strand
GCGGAGCGCGATCAGCATTGCGCCCTGGATGAGAAGTAATTGCAGGGCCAGAACTACCAGGGCGCCGACCAGGCCCCATTCTTCCGCGATGATGGAGAAGATGAAGTCGGTTTGTTTTTCCGGCAGGAAATTCAAGTGGGCCTGGGTGCCTTGCATGAAGCCCTTGCCCCAGAGGCCGCCGGAGCCGAGGGCGATTTTCGATTGGATGATGTTGTAGCCAGCGCCGAGCGGATCCGATTCGGGGTGCAGGAAGGTGGTGATCCGCGCCCGCTGGTAATCGTGCAGATGCTTGTAGGCGAACTCGGCGGCAAACGGCACCGGCAGCATCAGCAATCCCACCTGCCACAAGCGCATGCCGGCGGCGAGAATGATGGCAAAGCCGATGACACCGGTGATGAAGGCGGTGCCGAGGTTAGGTTGCTTCAAAATCAGGCCCACCGGCAGCAGCACCATCAGCGCCGGCGGAAGGAGGAACAGCGGATTGCCCACCCGCTCCCAACTCGCGTTGCGGAACCAGGAGGCGAGCGCCATGGCGAGCGCCACTTTCATGAATTCGCTTGGCTGCAACTGGATCGGGCCCAATTCCAGCCATCGTTCCGCGCCTTTGCCGACATGGCCCATGCGCAGCGTCAGCACCAGCAGCACGATGCCGATGGCGTAAAGCGGGTACGAGAACCGGGCGAGGAAGCGGATATCCACCATGGCCAGCGACAGGGTCATCACCAGGCCGAAGGCGAAGCGCAGAGCGTGGCGCCAGGCATAAGGCTCCGGGCCGCCGCCGGCGGAGTAGAGCGCGACATAGCCGCAGCCGGCAACGGCACAGAGCACGGCCACGTAAAACCAGTTCACGCGGAAAAGTTTCGTGAGCAGGCCGAATTCGGGTTCGGCGCGGAGCAGGCGCCGGTCAGTGAGCATGGCTGGCCGGAGGCAGGCCGGAGCAGCCAATCCCTGTCGCGCGTTCGCACCGCGTTAGCATGCCGTCTGTGAGCCCTCGTGACCTGACAGTTGGGGCTGTAGCAGAGGAGGTCCCGGTTGGACGAGGGCGGTCGGGGCGGGTGCGAACGTGCAGCGGCAAAGGGTAGGAAGATTCTTCTTTTTCTGAAGAAAAAGAAGCAAAAAGACTTTTATCTGTTGGGCTTAGGCCGTCGGGGCGCGGCCGGGCTAGGCGGCGGCCCGGGCTTTGTACTGGTCGAATGCCTCCACGGCCTGGGCGGCGTACATCACGCTTGGGCCGGCGCCCATGTAGATGGCGAGGCCCATGGTCTCCATCACCTCCTCGCGGCTGGCGCCGCGCTTGAGGGCCGCTTCGGCGTGAAAGGTGATGCAGGCGTCGCAGCGCACCGCGACCGAAATGGCGAGCGCCAGCAATTCCTTGGTTTTGGTATCGAGTGCACGCGCCTCCAACGCCGCGCGGGCCAGGCCGCTGAAGGCCTGCATGACATCGGGCGCGCCAGCGCGGATTTCCTTCAGCGAGGTTGAAAGCTCGGTGGCCATTGCCGGCCAGTCCTTGTGCATTGAAATCTCCCACGCATCGGTCTTGCGGAACGCCGCCTGGCGTGGGTTACTACATATATTTGAAGATACGCAAGTTCGAATATATATCGGTCCAGCACGAAATCGCTGTTGCATATATCTTCGTAATTTCGTATATACGCGAGCATGAAGGTAGAGGCCGCCCTGATGCTTTCGGCCGCCGCTGAGGCGAGCGATATGATGAAGGCGCTGGCGAACCGGCATCGGCTGCTGATCGTTTGCCAGTTGGTGGACGGCGAGCGGTCGGTGGGCGAACTGGCGGAATTCCTGGGCATCCGGGACTCGACGGTGTCGCAGCATCTGGCGTTGCTGCGGCGGGACGGCATCGTGGCCGCCCGGCGCGACGGCCAGACCATATACTACGCAATTTCCAGCCCGGCCGCGGGGCGAATTCTGCAAGCGCTTTACGACGTCTATTGCGCGCCGCGAAAAATCTGCGCGCCCGCCACGGCGCAATCCAAGTCCGCGGCGCACGCCGCGAAACCCCAGCCCGCACGCCGGAGGACAGCATGAGCCACACGCAGCATATCCAGAACCTCGCGCCCGCTGAGTTGCAGAGTTTGCTGCGGGCAGGAAATATCTCCCTGGTGGATGTGCGTGAGCCAGCCGAGCACGCCGCCGAACACATCGAAGGCGCGTCATTGCACCCGCTTTCCGCGTTTGATCCGCATCAATTACCGCAGGGCTCAGTGGTGTTCCATTGCGGCACCGGCAAGCGCTCGCTCACCGCCATTCAACGTTGCCTGGCCGCCGGCCTGCCGCATGCCGCGCACCTGGCCGGCGGGATAACCGCGTGGAAACAAGCGGGTTTGCCAACAAAGAAATGAAAATGTATTCTTGTGCCAAGAAGCTTCTATCTGTCTGGGGCAGCACCTGATCTGAACCCTTGACCTCACGGCCAGACGCCAGAAGCAAAAGTTTTTTGGTTCTTTTTTTCAAAAAAGAACCCTTCCTTTGCTTACCTTTCCTACCTTTGCTCGCGCGCCGCCTGTGCGGCTGTGGTCAGCGTGGCGGTCGGCTGTGCTTCCAGCCGGCGCAGATCGATCGGCTCACCGGTATCTTCGCAATAGCCGAACGTGCCATTATCCAGGCGGGCGAGCGCCTGATCGATTTCGGCCAGCAGCGCGTGGGCGCGTTCCCGGTTTATCAAGCCGAATTCACGATCCTCGGCGGCGCTTGCCTGGTCGGTCTGGTCGCCCTCGCGATCGTTTTGATCCGCGCCGAGCGGCTCGGCCACCAATTCCCGGCGTGCATTGGCACGCAGGCGCTGCAATTTGCGACGGAAATATTCCGCCTGCAAGGGATTCATGAACGCCTCCGCGCCGGTCGGCGTATAGCCCGGGGGAAGATCTATCGGCATGGCGCGGCCCCCTGGCGGCAAGTTGTTTGGTTAGCGAATTTGAACATACGGCAAGCTCCCGGAGCTGGTTATTTGCCGAGCTTTCTGCCGGCGATGAATCCGCCAACCAGCGCCGCCAAAAGAAGTTGCATGGGCGAAAGGTCGCGCGCAAGGCGCATTGCCGCCAGTAGCACCATCTGATTCTCCGATGTGCTGGCCGCGGCGAGGGATTGGAGCAGCCCCTCGATGTCGCCACCGGAGAAGGGCGGCGGTGGCGTGCGGCGCGGCCGCCTGGCCCGAATGCGCCATGCCGTCATACTCCAGAGTATGGCCGCGAGCGCTGCACAGACCGCCGCGACAATCAGCGCGGCCGAAACGCTCCCTGCCCGCTCGCGCAGAAACGCATATCCGGCAAAGGTGCCGAATCCCGCCGCGACCACGGCGAGCGCAAGCGATAGCGTCGTTGCCATGGCGAGAAGCCGGAAGTCGCGAAGGCGCTGCGCGATCGCGCCTTGCACAAGACTGGCCAGCCAGCGCGGCATGCGGCATCAGCCGCGCGGTCGGCTGAACATGCCGAACGACATGCCGATGGCGAATGCGATAAGCACCGCGGTCACCGGATTGCGTTTGATGCTGGATTCGAGGTCGCCGCTTGCGGCGTGCAGGCGGCCGCGCGCGTCCGCCGAGCCGTGGGCGATGTGCTCCTTCGCCTCGGCCATGGCCTCGGATACGTGCGCCGCCGCGGCACGTGCCTGATGCTGCACCAGTTCGCTGATCGTATCCGTCAGACGCCCGATATCCTGCCGCAGGGCGGCTAAATCCGTGCTCAATTCCGCGGCAGGACGTTCGCTGTTATCAGCCATGGCAGGCCCTCCGACCTTCTTGACCCGTGCGGCCGGACATTGCGTCCGACGGCGCGCGGGACGAGGCATTTGCGCCGGCTTTTGGCCGCAAAACCTTGACTTCGATCAAGGAATTCACCGCGAAAAGAGCGCCGAATATTGTCGGTGCTAAACGATCGATAGGATGGTTTCCGTGCGGTGCGATGGGAACGACCCGCGGCATGGCGTTCGGCGGATGACGATACTGCTCGCCACCGCCGCTTTCATGCTGCTCGGCGTAAGCGCCGCCATCGCTCAGGATTTTGGCGATGCCGAAGCCGGACATCAGCTGGCGAAACAATGGTGTGCCGCGTGTCATGTCGTTGACACCGCGCAAACGCGTGGTAGCGCCACGGGGGCGCCGCCCTTTGCGGCCGTCGCCGCGATGAAGTCCACGACCCGTTTATCACTGTCCGCCTTTCTGCAGACGCCGCATGTGAGAATGCCGGATTTCCGCCTGTCGCGCACTCAGATCGATGACGTGTCCGCCTACATACTTAGCCTCGGGGAAAAGTAGATCGGTCGCCGCGACGGAAAGGCAGGCAAGTAGCTCTTTTTTAAAAAAAGAAGCCTTCCTTTCTTCTACTGCAAAACCCCCTCCACCGAACCCGCGATCCCAAGCAACCGCGCATCCGCCATCGCCGGTGCCGCCAGCATTAACCCCGCCGGCGCCTCGCCCGGCGCGTGGCACGGCAAACTGATCGCGCACCCATCGACAAAATTGATCATGGATGGATTGCGCAGCAGCAAATAATTCAGCCGCCGATACGCCTCCTCCGGCGCGAAATCCGCGATCCGCGGCGGCGCCAGCGGCACTGTCGGCAAAATCAGCGCGTCATACTCCGCCATTTCCGCGGCGAACCGCCGCACGATACGCGCCCGCGCCTGCAGCAACACGAAATAATCGGCGGCGGACATCTCGCCGCCGGGAATGATCCGGCTCGCGACACGGGGATCATAGCGGTGCGCGTCTGTTGCCAGCAATCCGCGGTGCCAGGCGAACGCCTCCGCCGGCGCGAAACCGCCGCGTGCGTGTGCCGCGCCGATATCGTCAAACACCGGAAAATCCCGCCGGTCGATCAGCGCTCCCGCTTTCTCCAGCCGCGCCACCGCGCGATCCAGCGCCCGTTCCACTGCGGGTTCGATGTCCATGAACGCCAGATCCACCGGCAGCACCAGGCGTAAGCCGGAAACCCCAGTTTCCGGCAATGCGCGCGCATCCTCGCCCGCCATGATGGCGTCCAGCGCCGCGCAGCACGCGACCGAATTCGCCATTGGCCCCACCGAATCGAGCGAAGGCGATAGCGGCAGCACGCCCGTCAGCGGCACCCGCCGCGCCGTCGGCTTGAATCCGGTGATGCCGCACAACGCCGCCGGTATGCGGCACGAGCCGCCGGTATCCGTGCCGATCGCGCCATAGGCAAAACCATCGCTGACCGAAACGGCGGCGCCCGACGAACTGCCGCCCGCGATACGTCCCGCCGCCCGATCCCACGGCGATTTCGGTGTGCCGTAATGCGGATTGATGCCGACGCCGCTGAACGCGAACTCCGTCATGTTCGTGCGTCCAATGAGCACGAACCCCACCGCCATCAGCCGCGATATCGCCGGTGCGGTCGCCGCCGCCGGCGGCGCCCCCGCCAGCACCTCGCTCCCCGCTGCCGTCGTTTCGCCGGCGACGTCGAACAGATCCTTTATGCTGATCGGTATGCCGGCAAATGGCCCCGGCGCCCGGCCGGCCCGCCGCAGCG
>DATJOH010000414.1:0-17571 GCA_035507235.1 Acetobacteraceae bacterium | reverse complement strand
GGGTAGGGCTTGCCGCCCATCAGCCCCTCCCACTGAATACGGTTGTACCTATCGGCGGGAATCCTGTCCTCCTGCGACCAGTCGAAACCCTTGGTGCGCTGCGCCCACCAATCCTGATCGTGGGTTGGCGCCATCGCCGGTCCGGGCAGGTAGCTCGCGTTCTGCGGCACGAGGCCGGTCTTCTTCAGCAGCGGCGACGCGACCGCGGTGTAGGTCCAGGATGTCTGGTTGAGGTCGAACACATCGGCCATCGGCGGCTGATGCGCATCGTTCAGGCTCAGATGGTCGATGCCGAGAATTTCCTCGATGGTGCGGACCATGTCGACGGTGTCGTAATGGGTGGATACGATCCTGTGGTGCCGCACATACGGACCGACAATGTACGCGGTGCTGCGGTGCGCATCGACATGGTCGGGACCGGCCTGCGCGTCGTCTTCCAGCACGAAGATCAGGGTGTTGCCGGCGTAGGGACTGGCGGCGACCGTCTGCACGAGTTTGCCGACCGCGTAATCATTATCCGCTTGCTGCAATTCCGGCGTATATAAATGCGCGGCCGGACAGCTCGGGCTGTCGTAAGGCTTGGGGCAGAAATTGCCGGTATGGTCGTGCATCAACCGCACCAGCGACAGGTTCGGCAAATTGCCGTTGGCTACGAATAGCTGGAATTCGCGCGTCCATTCCTCGAGGCGCCAGGTATCGGGAAAGGCATTATCGAAGCCGCGGTAGTAGATGTCGGTGTAGGGCGCCAGTGTCGGATTGGCCGGCCAGGCGACCTGCGTGCCGCTGCCGTAAGGATATTCGATCAGCGGTATGCCGCCGATCGCCACCGGAATATTGTAGCGCACGAGATCGATCAGCATGCCGTAGTCGCGGACGGTCAGGCCGGCGCGCAGCGCTGAATCCCACAAATATCCCTGTTGCGGGGGCGTGCCCTCCGGGCCGTCGGTGGCGAAATCATTATTGTTGCCCGGCAGCAGGTTCGTGTAGCCGCCGGGGAATGCATCGCCCAGCACCTGATAGAGATTGCCGATACCGTTGACGGTGGGGAAGGAAGCAACCCGGCCATTCGTATCGAGTCCGACATTGACGATGCGATTAAGGCCCTCGCTGTCGTTGGAGGCACCACGGTTGGCGTAATTCACCGGTATCGTGGTGGTGCCAAAATCGCTCTCCCGGGTTTCCGTGCTCCACGGCCAGCCGTCGCCGCTGACCTCGCCGGCGCAATAGAAATTATCCAGGGTGACGAAGCTGCTGGCCAGACGATGGAAGTTCGGCGTGACGCGATGGCCGTATTCGGCGATGGCGGGATCACCATTCGCACCGTTGGTGAGATCCCCCAATATCTGATCGAACGTGCGGTTTTCTTTAATGATATATATGACGTGCTGGATTTTCGCATGCAGGGCCGCCATCACCGCCTTGTCGTGGCCCGATTCGGCAGTTGCGTAACCATTGTTCGCCACCACCTGGGCGGTCAGCGGGGCGTAGTCGCCGGCGGCCGGCACCGGGAGCGTGAGGAAACCGGCTTGTTCCAGTTGCAACACGTACTCGTTGCTGGCGGCGTGGAGATATTTCGGGTTGGGTCCGGGATCGCTCTTGCCGTTCACGACGTAGAGCGTTTTGCCGTCCTTGCTGACGGAAACCGAATGCGGATACCAGCCGGTGGGGATCAGCGCCACCGGCGCGGGTCCGCCGTTGGCGGCGAGATTGACCATGCCAAGCGCATTTGCGCCACCCATGGTGACGTAAAGCATGCTGCCATCAGGCGAAATGGCGAGACCGTTGGGCGCGGCGCCGGTATATTGGCGGCCGACGTCCGTGAGGCCCGGCACATCGAGCGGCGCGATTTCGTCCACCACCTTGAAATTTGCCGTGTTGAGGACGGCAACCTGGTCGCTATTGTCCTGCGCCACATAAAGCCGCTTGCCGTTGGGGCTCAGCACCATGTTATTCGGCGTGCCCGGCAGCGCGATGCGCTGCAATGTGCCGCCGTCCGGCGGAATATCGCGCAGCGGCATGGCATCCACTTCGCGATCGCGCACCGAACTGACGAAAATCGTGAAGCCCTCCACCGGATTGGGCGCTATGGCGACGCCGAACGGCGCTTCGCCCCCGGCCGTGCCGGTGAGCGCCGGCGTGTTGTTGTACGGCCGCAGATCATATTCCCACAGCACACTATTGGTGGTGGTATCGATGAGTGAAACGCTATCGTTATAGATATTCGCGACCGCGAGCCGCGTGCCGTCCGGGCTGATCGCCATGCTGGCGGGGGTCGCCGATTCCTCGAAACCGATGCCGTTATAAAGAAACGCGCCCAACAGCGCGGCCGGGCCTGTCAGGTTGTTGGCGTAGCTCGTGTGGTTGAGCGGGATGGTGGCGGATTGCGACCATCCGGCGCCACCATTGGCAAACACCAGCACTGCGTCGTTAATCCCGCCGGAGGCATAAAAATGCTGTCCGTCCGGCGCCCACACCAGGCCCATGAAGGTGTTGGCCACCTGCAGCACTTGCGTCTGCACCGGCGCGCCTTGGTGCGATCCGGCGACATTATAGACGAAGATATATTCCGTAGAGTCGGCCGGCTCCGGCTGACCGCCATTTGCGCCGCCCGTGTAGTTCAGCAGGTTATAGCCGCTGGTCATGACAAGCAGGGTCCTGCCATCAGGACTCAGCGCCGTCTTCACGGCTTGCGCGGCACGGTATTTGCGGTGGTCCTGCAAGTGTGGATCGAGGGACTGGAAAACCGCGCCGCCGGCGGCGGTAGGGGTGATCGTCTGGCCGTCCGGCAGCAGGGTGGCATCCTGGCTCCAGGCCGGGGCCGCCCACCCGATCGACGCAAGCGCCGTCATGGCGAGCAGCATGCGCGCCGGCGCGCTAAGCCGCGCTTTACCGTGTGTCATGGGTTTCCTCCGCCCCTACGCGTTTTGCGTAACGCCGCTTTTCAGCGGCTTCAAAGCTTGCCGCGAAGCTGGCCAACTGGAAAGGGCGGCGGGGCCGGCGCCGACGAATTTAACTCACCGACACGCCAGTGCCGTGGCCGCGCTCACGCCTTGCTGAGCAGGAATAATGCCTGCTCGCCGAAAATATTGGCGACCCACAGGGACCGTCGCCAGGGGGATTTGCGCCCCGCTTCATCAATCGCCAGCCATTTTTCCACGCGATATCCCTCCTGCTCACAGAGCGCACAGAAATCCAGCACCGTGCAGGGATGTATGTTTGGCGTTTCATACCAGGGGCGCGACCAGGTGCTCGTCATCGGCATGCGCCCGGTGGCGAGCAGGCGCCAGCGCACCTGCCAGTGGCCGAAATTCGGAAAGCTCACCAGGGCGCGTGTGCCGATACGCAACATTTGCCGCAGCACCTCGCGCGGCCGCTCCACCGCCTGCAAGGTGCGCGAGAGCACAACGTAATCGAACGCGCCGTCCGGGTATTGCGAAAGATCGCTGTCGGCATCGCCATGCATGACCGGCAGACCGTGCGCGACGGCGCGCGTGACCTCCGCCATGTCGATTTCGATGCCGCGCGCGTCGCAGCCGCCGGCGCGGAACAGATGTTCGATCAGCGATCCGTCGCCGCTGCCGATATCCAGCACGCGCGTGCCGGGCTCAATCATTTCAGAAATAAACCGCAGGTCAACGCGCATTCAGGCGATGCCCGCATGTTCGGCGCAGCCGGAGAGAAAGCCCGCCAGGGTCCTGAAGAAGTCCGGCTCATCGAGCAGGAACGCGTCGTGCCCCTTGTCGCTTTCGATCTCCACGAAGCTGACATTGGCCGCGGTGCGGTTCAGCGCGCGCGCCACCACCCGCGATTGCGCGGTGGGAAACAGCCAGTCGGAGGAGAACGACACCAGGCAGAACCGGGTTTTGGCGCCCTTGAAAGCGGACGAAAGGTCGCCGTCATGATCCGCCGCCAAATCGAACCAGTCCATGGCGCGTGTTATGGCAAGGTAGGAATTGGCATCGAAACGCCGGACGAAACTGCTGCCCTGGTGGCGCAAATAACTTTCCACCTCAAAAACATCGTCGAACATGGTGGCGCCGCCGTCGGCGCCGCGCAGCCGGCGGCCGAATTTGCGCGACAGCGCCGTTTCAGAAAGATACGTAATATGCGCCATCATGCGCGCGACCGCCAGGCCGCGCGCCGGCACCCGGCCTTCCGCCCAGTAACGCCCACCGAAAAAATCCGGGTCCGCGGCGATCGCCTGGCGGCTCACTTCGTTGAACGCGATGTTCTGTGCCGAATGATGCGCGGCAGCGGCGATCGGCACGGCGGAAAACACCCGCTCCGGAAAGCTCGCGGCCCATTGCAGCACCTGCATGCCGCCCATGGAGCCGCCGACAACGCAAAACAGCCGCTCTATGCCGAAATGGTCGATCAGCATCGCCTGTGCGCGCACCATGTCGGCAATGGTCACCGGCGGGAAATCGGTGCCCCATTTGCCACCGTCGGTGCGATCGGCAAGCGGCCCGGTGGATCCCATGCAGCCACCGAGCACGTTGCTGCAGACCACGAAAAACCGGTTCGTATCGATCGGTTTGCCAGGCCCCACGACATTTTCCCACCAGCCGGGCTTGCCGGTAACCGGGTGCGTTTCGGCAACATACTGGTCGCCAGTGAGGGCATGGCACACCAGCACAGCGTTGCTACGCGCCGCGTTCAAACTGCCGTAGGTGCGATAGGCGATATCGATCGGCGCCAGCAATTGGCCGCACTCGAGCGCCAGCCCCCCGGAGAAGCTGGCACGGCGGTGTGAAATGTCAGGCGGCGGCTGCGGTTGGTCCATGGGCGGCTGTGTGTAGGCAAGCCTGCCGCCGGGGACCAGGGGGCCCTGCCCTTGGCAAGCTTGCGCCTCGGCGCGGCTTCGCCCATCAAGCGCCGCCATGTCGCTGCGCCCTCGTCCGGAAATCCTTGAAATCGAGCCCTATAGCCCCGGCGTCTCCAAGCTGCCGGGCGCCAACCGGGTGGTAAAGCTTTCCTCCAACGAAGGCGCCTTCGGGCCGCCGCCCGGCGCCTTGCGCGCCATGGAGGCGGCCACGCACGCTTTCCATCGCTATCCGGATGGCGGCGCGGCGCGTCTGAGGGAAGCCATCGGTGCCCGTTTTGGGCTGGACCCCGCCCGCATCGTCTGCGGCGCCGGCTCCGACGACCTGATCTACCTGCTTTGCCATATTTATGGCGGCGCCGGCACCGAACTGATCATGACGGAGCACGGCTTCTCGATTTACGACATAGCCGGCCGGCTCGCGGGCTGCCGCGTGGTGAAGGCGCCCGAGCGCAATCTGACCGCCGACGTGGATGCGATCCTGGCCGCCGTTTCGCCGGCAACCCGCATGGTTTTTCTTGCCAACCCTAACAATCCCACCGGCACGTTCCTGCCCACGTCAGAGGTGACCCGGCTGCGTGCCGCACTGCCGCCTGATGTGCTGCTCGTATTGGATGCCGCCTACGCCGAATATGTGGACCGGCCGGATTACGATCCCGGCATCGCGCTCGTCGAGGCGGGCGACAACACGGTCATGACCCGCACCTTCTCCAAAATGTTCGGCATGGGAGGATTGCGCCTGGGGTGGGCCTACGCGCCGCCCGAGGTCGTCGATCTGCTGCACCGCGCACGCTACCCGTTCAATGTCTCGATGGCGGCGCACGAAGCCGGCATCGCGGCGCTTGCCGAGCCTGGCTGGGTGGAGACAAGTCGGACGCACAACAAAGCCGAGCGCGCGCGTCTCACCGAGCAGTTGCAAGCCGCCGGCATTTTTGTCCACCCGAGCGAAACCAATTTTGTTCTTGCCGATTTCCGGACGCCCGAGATGGCTGACAAGGCGGACCATTATTTGCGGTCGCACGGACTGATCGTACGCCGCGTTGGCGGCTATGGCTTGCCGCATTGCCTGCGCATTACCGTTGGGCTCGCCAACGAAAACGATCTGGTAATCGATGCGTTGCGGGACTTCGCGGCTGCGAACCGTGCCTGATTTTCTGTTCGATCGGGTGGCTCTGCTCGGCATGGGCCTGATCGGCAGCTCGATTGCCCGCGGGATACGCGCGCGGGGCGGCATTGCGCGCGAAATCGTCGCACATGCGAAGACGCCCCGCACGCTGGCGCGGGTGGCCGAACTCGCTATCGCGGATCGCATCGAAGCCGATCCCGCCGTCGCTGTAGCAAGCGCGGACTGCGTTATTCTGTGTGCACCGGTCGGCGCCTATGCCGAGCTCGCGGCGACGATCGCGCCGCATCTGTCGTCCGGCGCGATTTTATCCGATGTCGGATCGACGAAGCAGAGCGTCATACGCGACGTTGGCCCCGCGGTCCCCGAACACGTTCATTTCGTGCCGGCGCACCCACTTGCCGGCACCGAACATTCCGGCCCGGACGCGGGTTTCGCCGAGCTCTTCATCAACCGATGGTGCCTGCTGACGCCGCCACCTGGCACCGATTCCGCAAGCATCGAGAAAATCGCGGAATTCTGGCGGCGGCTGGGCAGCATGGTTTCGGTCATGGAGCCGTCGCACCACGACCGCGTGCTCGCCATTGTAAGCCATCTGCCACATTTGCTGGCATTTACGATTTGCGGCACGGCGGATGATCTTGCGGACGAAACGCGCCAGGAAGTGCTGCAATTCGCCGCCACCGGCTTTCGCGATTTCACCCGCATTGCCGCCAGCGATCCGACCATGTGGCGTGATGTGTTCCTCAATAACCGGGAGGCGGTGCTCGAAATGCTCGCGCGCTTCACGGAGGATGCGCAGGCGATGGCGCGCGCGGTGCGGTGGGGAGACGCGGCTTATATCGAGGATAAGATTAGCCGGGGGCGCAAGATCAGGCAGACGCTGATCGAAATCAAACAGGCATAGAAGGGAAGTATTTCTTTTTTGAAAAAAAGAAACAAAAAACTTTTGCTCTTGCTTCGCAGCGGTGGCGTCCAACACATAGACCTGATGCTGCCTAAACAGACAAAAGTTTTTTGGTTCTTTTTTTCAAAAAAGAACATACTTTCTTCTGCCTTCAGGATTCCAGCATTCGCTTCAGCAGCTCCACGTCTTCAGCGACTTGTGAGTCGGTTACCATGAGTTCGTTGACGCGGGAAACCGCGTGCATCACCGTGGTATGATCGCGATTGCCGAATTTCTTGCCGATTTCCGGCAGGGATCGCGCGGTCAGTTGTTTCGCCAGAAACATCGCTACCTGCCGCGGGCGCGCCACACTGCGGGCGCGGCGCGCGCTTGTCATGTCGGTCAATCGCATGTGGTAATGTTCGGCGACACGCTTCTGGATTTCGTCGATCGTCACGCGTTTGTCGTGCGCCTTCAGCAGGTCGTGCAGGACTTCCTGCGTGGTCTCCAGGGTCACCTGACGGTCGAACAGGCCGGCGTGGGCTATCAGCCGGTTCAACGCCCCCTCCAGTTCACGCACATTGCTGGTAATGCGCTGCGCCAGGAATTCCATCACCTTGCCGGGCACCGCCGCGTTCGCGCGGCGCGCCTTCGCCTCCAGGATACTGATGCGAAGTTCGTAGGTGGTGGCATGCAGGTCGGCGACCATGCCGCAGCCGAGCCGGGTCCGCAGCCGGTCGCCGAGGCCGGAAATCTCCGAGGGCGATTTATCCGCGCTGACAACGATCTGCTTGCCGGCATCGACGAGTGCATTGAAGGTGTGGAAGAATTCTTCCTGCGTATTGTCCTTGCCGACCAGGAACTGCAGATCGTCGATCATCAGGACATCGACGGAGCGCAACTGATCCTTGAATTCCAGCGTGGAATTGGCGCGCAGTGCGGCAATGAAACGATACATGAAGGTTTCGGCCGACATGTAACGCACGGTAGGCTGCGCGACCGGCCGACGCGCGAGTTCCAGCCCGATTGCGTGCATGAGATGGGTTTTTCCGAGGCCGACGCCGCCGTAAAGAAACAGCGGATTGAAGCCAGCGCTCGAGGGGTGCTCGGCCACCCGCCGCGCGCACGCATAGGCAAACTCGTTGGGCTTGCCAACGACAAAACTGTCGAACGTGAAGCGTGGATCGAGCAGTGCACGGTCATCGTTGCCACCACGTGCCGAAGCGCGCGGCGCCGCAACGGTGCACTCCACCGCGGCCGGCGGCGTCACCGGCGCCGGTTCCGCGAGGCTTTGCGCGACCGCCGGGCGATCATGCCCGACGCGAATATCGACGCGTCGAATGGCATTGTTTTCCTGTTGCCAAAGCCGTGTGATCTTCTCGCCGTAATGGCTACGCACCCAGTCGCGCAGGAAACGCGAGGGCAACGTCACCGTCACTTCCTCGCCATCGATCCCGGCCAACGTCATTTGCTTCAGCCAGGTTCGATATTCGATATCGCCCACATCCGCCTGCAGCTTGCCGCGAATGCGGGCCCATTGTGCGGCGACTTGTTCCGTTGCCGGCGCGCCATCCAGAGTAATGGACGCCAGATCATTGCAGGTGCTGCTCGTGCCCAAGAGACGCATCCCCAATTGTCGTGCCCCCCCATGCCGCCAGCCAGGCATATTTCACCAATCAGGGGATGGACGTATTCCCCCGTTGCCAGTTCCTGACCGTGTCGGCATGTCGGCTTTCGCCAGTGACCTGACGGTAGGTCAGAACGCCGCCGCTGGCAAACGGAAAGTCGCTGCTTATTGTGATACCGGACTGACTTTTTTGTGTCAGGCAAGTTGCGCCGCGCACAGCAAAAATTGCTGCGTGCCGCGAAACTTCATAGGATTTTGCAGGTTTATTGCCGACCGCTCAATTCGGTCGGCGCAATTGCCGGGCGCCGAAACGGCGCGGTTACGCGCCTTTTCCGGTGCTGGCCGGCAACGCTTTTACCCGCGCGGACAAGCGGGAAATCCGGCGTCCCACCGTATTGGCGTGCATGACGCCCTTTGTCGCCGCGCGCTGCAGTTCCGGCTGCGCGGCCTGCAGCGCCGCCGCCGCCGCCGCCTTGTCGCCGCCGGCCAGCGCGGTTTCCACCTTCTTGATGAAGGTGCGCACGCGTGACTTGCGGGCAGTATTGCGCGCATTGCGTTTCGCGGTCTGCCGGATGCGCTTCTGCGCTGATGCGGTGTTCGCCATGGGTGCTCGTCAGGAAAAAGAGAGTGTGGGAGTAATTGTGACGGTCGCAAGTCACCCTGCGACGCGGAAGCGGGGTTCTAGGAGTCCGTACCCGCTGAGTCAAGCGAAGCTGATTCTACCCATGGTTGAACGAGGCGGGGCGTTTTTCAACGAATGCCGACATGCCCTCAACCTGGTCCGCGGTGCCGAACAGCGGCTGAAACAGCGCCCGTTCCATCTGCACCCCTTGCTGCAGCGTCGTCTCCAGGGCCGCGTTCACGGCGCGTTTCGCTGCCAGATTTGCAACCGGCGAGAGCTTCGCAATGCGTGCCGCGATTTCAATGGCTTGCGGAACGAGCTCGGCGGTTGGGAGGACGCGTGACACGAGACCGCTCCGTTCCGCCTCCGCCGCATCCATCTGCCGCGCGGTGAGAATCATATCCATGGCCTTGGATTTTCCAACCAGGCGCGTCAGGCGCTGCGTGCCGCCGCTGCCCGGAATGACGCCGAGGTTGATTTCGGGCTGACCGAAACGGGCATTTTCGGCGCACACGATGAAATCGCACATCATTGCCAGTTCGCAGCCGCCGCCGAGCGCGTACCCGGCGACCGCCGCAATGACCGGCTTCTTTATGGTGGTGACCGTCTCCCAGCGCGCGATGAAATCGTTGAACAGCACCGCCGGGTAGGTCCGGTTCTGCATCTCCTTGATATCGGCCCCGGCAGCGAAGGCTTTCTCCGAGCCGGTGAGCACGATGGCGCCGATGCCAGGATCGGCGTCGAACGCGAGCAATTGCGCGCCGAGTTCGGCCATCAACTGGTCGCAGAGCGCGTTCAGCGCCGCCGGGCGATGTAGCCGGATCAGCCCGACCCGCCCGTGAACCTCCACCAGAATCATGTCCGCCATCACGCCCTCGCTTGCTGGCGGCGCTTTTAGCGCTGCTTCCGCGGGCAGTAGAAGGTGCTGCGTCCTGCCTGAACGATGCGCTTGATGCCGGCGCAGTCATCTTGCGGGCAGCGTTCGCAATATTCGCCCTCGCGGCCATAGACCTTCCACGCATGCTGGAAGTAGCCGAGTTCGCCGCTCGGCTGGCGATAGTCGCGCAGCGACGACCCGCCCGCGGCGATGGCTTCGCGCAGGGTTGCCTGGATGGCCGCCACCAGCCGCCCCGCCCGCGCGCCGGCGACGCTTGCCGCCAGGCGCAGGGGCGATATGCCGGCACGGAACAGCGCCTCGCACACGTATATATTGCCGAGCCCCGCAACCGTGCCCTGATCCAGCAACGCCGCCTTGATCGGCGTGCGCCTTCCGGCCAGCGCCGCCGTCAGCGCGGCCGGCGTGAAATCGGGTTCCAGCGGCTCCGGCCCCATGCCGGCCAAAAGCCTGTGGCTGTCCTCCTCGGCGGTGCGCACCAGATCGAGGGAGCCGAACCGTCGCGGGTCCACGAAGGAAACCCGCCAGCCATCATCCGTCACCAACACGAGATGCTCGTGCGCCACCGGTGCCAAGGGTTCGTCGCGCCCCACGCTCATGCGGCCGGACATGCCGAGATGCACCAGCAGGCTGTCGCCGCCGGCGAGGCGCATGAAGAAATACTTGCCGCGCCGCCGGAAGCCGATCACCCGCGCGCCGCGCAAGCGCGCTGCGAGCCCTGCCGGCAACGCCCAGCGCAAATCCGGCCGCCGCACGTCGGCGCGCACGATGGTGCGTCCGGAAAGGCGCGCCGCCAGCCCGCGCATCACGGTTTCGACTTCAGGGAGTTCCGGCATCGGTGCGCGCAGGCGTATAGCAGACGCATGGCAATCGGCGAGACGGCGCAGAACGGCGCCAGCGATATCGATTTCGGCTATCGCCGCGTGCCGCGCGCCGCGAAGAAGCCGCTGGTGCGCGCCGTGTTCGACAGTGTCGCACCGCGCTACGACGTGATGAATGATTTGATGTCGCTCGGCCTGCACCGCGTGTGGAAGCGCATTTTCGCCACCCGCCTGCGCCCCGCGCCGCATCGGACGCTGCTCGATCTCGCCAGCGGTACCGGCGACATCGCCGCCGCCTGGCGCCGCCTGGGCGGCGGCCCGGTGCTGGCCACCGATATCAACGAGGCGATGCTGGTGCAGGGGCGCGACCGCGCGATCGGGCGCGGACTAGCCGCGGATTTTGCTTACATAGTGGCGGACGCCGAGGCGTTGCCGCTGCCGGACCGGACGGCCGATGTCGTCACGATGGCTTTCGGCCTGCGCAACTGCACCGATCGCGCCGCGGTTCTCTCAGAGGCGCGCCGGGTGTTGAAGCCGGGCGGCCGGTTTTTCTGCCTCGAGTTTTCCCGTCTGCAGGTGGCCGCTCTGTCGCCTGCCTATGATCACTGGTCTTTCAGGGTGCTCCCGCGCGTGGGTCAGCTCGTCGCCCGTGACGGGGAGAGCTACCGTTACCTGGCGGAGAGCATACGGACCTTCCCGGACCAGGAGACGCTTGCCGACATGATGGGGATTGCTGGTCTCCGTCGGGTCGCCTGGGAAAATCTTTCCGGCGGTGTCGTCGCCATCCACAGCGGCTGGCGGCTTTAGGCGCAGCCACCGTGTCGCGGCGAATCCTCCTCATCGTCTCAGGCGGTATTGCCGCCTACAAATCGCTCGAGCTGGTGCGGCTATTGCGCAAGGCGGCGTACGGCGTCACCGCCGTGCTCACCGAGGCCGGCGCGCGTTTCGTGACGCCGCTCGCGCTACAGGCGCTGACCGAGGACAGGGTTTATACCGACCTGTGGTCGCTCACCGACGAACATGAAATGGGCCACATCCAGCTTTCGCGGGCCGCGGATTTGCTGGTGGTGGCACCGGCCAGTGCGGACATTCTGGCCAGAATGGCGGCGGGCCTCGCCACGGATCTCGCCACCACGCTGCTACTTGCCACCGACAAGCCTGTGCTTGCCGCGCCGGCCATGAATGTCCGCATGTGGCAGCACCCGGCGACCCAGGCGAACCTCGCCACGCTCGCGGCACGCGGCGTGCGTTTTGTCGGGCCCGATGAGGGCGAAATGGCGTGCCACGAATTCGGTCCCGGCCGGCTTGCCGAACCGCCCGCCATCCTCGCCGCCATAGATGCCCATTTCCGCGCGGGGCCGCTGGCCGGCCGGCACGTTCTCGTCACCGCCGGTCCGACCCAGGAGCCCATCGACCCGGTGCGCTATATCGGCAATCGCAGCAGCGGCCGCCAGGGTTTTGCCATCGCCGCCGCGCTGGCCGCGAAAGGCGCAAATGTTACCCTGGTCAGCGGCCCGGTTGCTTTGCCGGATCCGCCCGGTGTCGTTGTCCGCCGCGTCGACACCGCGGAGTCCATGCTGGCGGCTTGCGAGGCCGCATTGCCGGCGGACGCCGCCATTTTCGCCGCCGCCGTGGCCGATTGGCGCATCGCGGCGCCCTCCGCCCACAAGATGAAGAAGGATGCCGGCAGCCCGACCCTTGCGCTGGCACCCACACCGGACATCCTGGCCCTGCTTTCCGCCGCCGGCCCGCGCCGCCCAAGGCTCACCGTCGGGTTCGCCGCGGAAACCGACGATGTCGCCGCCTATGCCGCCGCCAAGCGGGCGCGAAAAAACTGCGACTGGCTGCTCGCCAACGATGTGCGGCCCGAAACCGGCATCATGGGCGGCCTCGACAATGAAATCCTGTTCGTGGAGTCGCGCGGCACCGAAGCCTGGCCGCGCATGTCGAAGCAGGAGGTTGCCGAGCGCCTCGCAGACCGCGTTGCCGCGTTCTTGCGCGCACCGCCATGATGCGCCGCTCCGCCCTCAGCTTCGAGGACACGGTCAAGAGTCGCCTGCTGCGTCTTGCCGTCCTGCTGCTGCTACCCGGCCTTTCGCTGGCCGCCATGGTCACCTGGCAGAGTCTGGATGCCGACCGTGCCGAGTTGGAGAGCGAACTCCGCTACAGCGTCAGCCTGGTTGCCGCCACGTTGGACGCGCGGGTCGCCGAAACCGAGGCGCAACTGCGGGTGCTGGCCGCCAGCGATAGCCTGGCGCACGGCGACATCCCGGCGTTTGCCTCGCTCGCCAACTCCACCGCCCGTTTCGGCGCGCGGATCGTGTTGCGCGACGCCTCGGGCGCCTGGCCCGTCGATACCGGCGGTCCCGGCACGACAGTCCACGTCGCGACACCATGGGATCTGCACACGACAGGTGAGCCGACGATCACCTGGGGGCCGGACCCAGGCGGCATATTCTCCGTGGAAGTGACGGTGCCGGTCGACAATGGCGGCCGGCACGCATTCAACCTGACGGCATTCCTGCCGCGGACCGTCATTCAGTCCTTGTTGCAACGCCTGCCGCTGCGCGCCGGGTGGTTCGTCAACGTCTTTGATGAACGCATGCGCGTTGTCGCCGGCAGCCTTGGCGCCGGCCTGTCCGTCGGGGAGGCAGCGGCGCCCGTCATGTCCACGGCGATAAGCCGCGACCCGGGCAAGGTCGCCCCGGACGTCGTCGTGAACGGCATGCCGAATTTATTCGTTGGCCTACATACGAAGCGCTACGGATTGCCCGTCGCCGTTATGGCGCCGCAAAACCGGGTCGAGGCGCCAAGCCGGCTCTCGCTGCTGCTGCTCGTTGGTGTCGGCGGGGTTCTGGTGGCGCTTGGCCTGCTCGGCGCTGTGGTCGTTTCCGGCAGTATTTCGCGGCCAATCGAGGCACTGGCCGCCGCTGCCCGCAGGCTCGGCGAAACGGAAACGCTGCCGCCCATTCCCGCTGG
Source organism: Acetobacteraceae bacterium (assembly GCA_035507235.1). Classification (GTDB taxonomy): domain Bacteria; phylum Pseudomonadota; class Alphaproteobacteria; order Acetobacterales; family Acetobacteraceae; genus CAJCIS01. Next base: position 3,796 of record DATJOH010000414.1, on the reverse strand, counting down.
CCTGATCGAGGCGGACGAGGTGGCGCAAGCCATGTCGGCTGCCAGCGCCACCTTGATCGAGCGCCGCGCCGCCCTCTCGGACATGAATGTCACGCTCGCCGCGCGGGTCGCCGAGCGCACGGCGGAGCTCGCCGAGGCCAATCGCGCGCTGGAAGAACAGCGGGCGCGGCTTGGCCTCGTTCTCGACCACATGCCGGTGGGTGTGCTGGTGAGCAACCCGGATGGCGAGGCGATGTATGCCAATCATGTCGCCCGTCAGCTGATCGGCTTTCGGGAACACCTTGCAGACCCGCTCCTGAACGGTTTTCCGAAAGTGCGCCGCAATGGCACGCCGTTGCCGTTGTCCGAAGCGCCACCCGCGCTGGCGCGCCGCGGCATTGTCACCGAGCGCGAGGTGCTGACGCTCGAGCGGCCGGACGGCACAAATGTCGAGCTCGAAATCAGCGCCGGGCCGGTGTTCGACCGCGACGGCAAGGTGGCGCTGGCGGTCACCGCCATGCAGGACATTTCGGCCCGGCTTGCCGCCGAGGAAGCGCGGCGCCGCAGCCAGCGGCTGGAGGCCGTGGGTCAGCTCACCGGCGGCGTCGCCCATGAATTCAACAACTTGCTCATGGCGATTGGCGGCTGTCTCGACCTGCTGTCCCCACATGTCAGGGGCGAGCGGGCGCGCAGCCTGCTTGAAAACGCGGCGCGCGCCTCCGACCGCGGCGCGACCCTGACGCGACAATTGCTGGCATTTGCGCGGCGTCAGCATTTGCAGACGGAGTCCTTGGACTTGAACGCCCTGGTGACGAGCCTGGCCGATTTGCTGGGCACCACGCTGGGCCGTGGCATCGAGGTCACCACTGACCTCGCGCCCGACTGCTGGCCGGCGCTGGCGGACGCAACCCAGCTCGAACTCGTCCTGCTCAATCTGGCCATCAACGCCCGTGACGCGATGCAGGCTGGCGGCAGCCTGGTCATCGGCACCGGCAATGAAGTGCTGGGTCCGCCGCGCCGTGCCGAGGAACCGGCGGCCGGCGACTATGCTGTGCTGCGCGTCACCGATACCGGCACCGGCATGACGCCGGAAGTCATGGCGCGCGCTTTCGAGCCGTTCTTTACCACCAAACAGGTCGGGCAAGGGTCCGGGCTCGGCTTGCCGCATGTGCTCGGGGTCGCGCAGCAATTGGGCGGCGGCGTCATCGTTGAAAGCGAGGTCGGACGCGGTACTTCGGTCACCGTCTATCTGCCCCGCGCCAGCGGGGCGCCGGTGCCGACGCGCCGCTCGATGCTTCTGCCGCCCCGGCCGCGTGCGCTGGAAGGGCTGCGGGTGCTGCTGGTGGACGATGATCTGGAGGTGCGCGAAATCGCCCGCGCGATGCTGGAAGAGATGGGAGCCCTGGTGATGGAGGCGGCGGCGGGGCAGGAGGCGTTGCTGAGGCTGCGCACCGAGCCGGATATCGACCTGGTGCTGGCGGACTACACCATGCCGCATATGACCGGGGTCGAGCTGGCACAGCAGGTGGGGGTGCTGCTTCCGGGCGTGCCGGTCGTCCTGATGACGGGCTACAGCGCCACTACTCTCGGCGACATGGGTCCATCTGTCCGCGCGGTGTTGCAAAAGCCGTTCAGGGCGGAGGCCATGGTACAGGTGATGACGGAAGCGCTGTCTGCTCACGCGGCAAATCTCGCGCCGGATATGGCTGGCAGCGGATGACCCACTTCGTCGAATTGAAAGTGCTGGACGCCCGGCTGCAAGACTGGGGCCTGCCGCATTACCAGACCGACGGCGCGGCGGCCCTGGATCTGCATGCTTGCCTGGAGGAGCCGGTCATGATTGCGCCGGGCGATCCGCCGGCGCTCATTTCGGCGGGCTTCGCGCTGCACATGGCAAACCCGCACATCGCCGCCCTCGTGCTGCCACGGTCCGGGCTTGGCCATCGGCAAGGGCTGGTGCTCGGCAACCTGGTCGGCCTGATCGATTCCGACTACACCGGTCCGATCATGGTGAGCGCCTGGAACCGTGGGGCGGAGCCTATCCGGCTCGCTCCTGGCGACCGGTTTGCGCAATTGCTTTTTGTCCCGGTGCTGCGACCGGAGCTGCGGGCGGTTGGCGAATTCTCTGCGCCCTCAAAACGTGGCGCCGGCGGTTTTGGCTCAACCGGCTAGCGCGGGCCTGCCGCCAGCGGCGCCGGTGCGCGGGCTGCTGCAGGCCGCGGCGATTGCGCTTGTCCTGGTGCTCGCCGGGCTGGCGTTGCGACAGACGGCGCTTGGCACGCTGCATGCATTGCGTCCCACGGCGGCGGGCGCGCTGTTTTTCGTCGTGCTCGGCGCGGTACTGAGCGGCTCCGGATTGCCGCGCCAGGTCGTGGCATTTGCCGGCGGTTACGTCTTCGGCGCCTGGATTGGCGGATCGCTGTCGCTCGCCGCCCAGCTGCTGGGATGCATTCTGGATTACCTCGCGGCCCGTGGCGTGGCGGCGCGATGGGCACACCGAATGCTGGGCCGGGGTCCGAAGCGGGCTGCGTTGCGCCGGGTGCTGGAACTTCATCCGTTCAGCGCCACGCTGACATTCCGGCTTCTGCCGGTTGGCAATAACCTGGTGCTGAACCTGCTCGCCGGCGTGGCCTCGGTGCGTCTGGCACCGTTCCTGGGCGCGACCATGCTGGGCTACGTGCCCCAGACGGCCATTTTTGCCCTGTTCGGGAGCGGTGTGCAGGTCGGTCGCCGCACCCAGCTTGCCATCGCAATCGTACTGTTCGCCGCCGCCGCCGCCGTCGGTCTCGCCTTGTTTCGGCGTGTCGGCGCAAGCTTGCGCGACACGCCGGATGGGCCAATCGGCGCGGGTCCGTAACCTATCCGCCTACCCGCTCGGCCGTGTAGCCTTGCGTCTTCAGTTGCGCCTGCACGCTTGTGCCACCGCACAGGTGCGCGGCGCCCAGGGCCACGAAGCTGGTGCCGGTGCCCTGCAGCAGGGTTACGATCGCGTCCGCGAATTGCTCATCGCGACGGACGATGACGTCGTCGAAATAGCGCTCGTCGGTGATGGCGAGTCGCTGGTTGGTAATCTGGTCGAGTTGCACGTCCTGGCCGTCGAGCCAATCGCGCACGAGGGGATTCATCACACCGCCCGCCGTGGGATAGCCGTCGATTTCCATTTCCAGCGCCCGTATCTGCGCTTCCAACGGCATGTCCGCGAGCACCGCGAACTGGGAATCCGGTGACTCGAACGTGTGGGCCTGGCGCCGGTGCTTGCGGGCATAGGCGAGCAGGGCGGTCTCGACACCGAAGCCGTGCTGTTCGCGGTGCAGGGTAACGCCATCGAGCAGCACCTGGGCCAGCCATGGCTTGATGTGACCATATTGATCAACCCGCAGGCCGGCGCTGCTCATTTCCACCTCGTAGCGGGCGCGGTAGGCGCGCGGCAACAAATTGCGCAAATTGCCCTGCTGGCTGAGCCCGTATCGCCGGATCAGGCGCTGCAGATATGCCAGGCTGCCGGTATCCGCTTCAGTCCAGATCTGCTGCGAGGAGGCCAGGGCGCGGTCCAGCATCGGGCTGCGCCAATTCACGTCCGGCGGCAGGTTGTGCACGGTCCCGAACAGGTAAACCGTCGCAGTCGAGCTGCGCACCACCCAGAGAGCGGGCGCGGCCACGGCGTGAGTGCCGGCTCCGGCGAAGATCGCGCCGCAAGCCAAAACGCGGAGCGCCAGCCGGCGCAGACGATTGGGCAGAGGCATAGCCCCAAACTCTTTTCAGACGGACGCGTTCATTAATTCATCGCTTGGGGCCGCGACAAGTATTATTAAACACA
>DATJOH010000413.1:0-8523 GCA_035507235.1 Acetobacteraceae bacterium | reverse complement strand
GTAGGCATGGGCGACCATGCGCTTGCCGGACGCGGCAACCGAAGCCGCGTAGGCCGCGCCTTCCGGCGATAGCGCGACCGGCACGGTGCGCCCCGCCGCGAGGTCGGTGCGTATGGCAGCTGCCCGAAACAGCGCCGGCGGCACCAGACAGCGCACCTGATGCGGTGCGTCCGGCGCTTCCATGGTCTCGTACACCGGCAGCAGATTGCCGAGCAGCGCAAGGTAATCCGCCAGGCCCGCACGCCCCGCCAGCAGCTCGGCAATGACGCCACTCCGTTCGGCCTCCCGGTGCAAACGGCTGGTCCCGGCGCGCAGCGCCGCCGTCAGGCCGCCGCGTCGGTGCGTCAAATCGCTGCAGATGTCGCTTTTCGTTGACGTAGCACCCCTCGCTGCACACATAAGGCATAGCATCCGCTCTAAGGAGCCGTATCACGTATCAGCCCGACGTTACGCTGCTTCTCGACGCCGACGGTGTCATCCGTGAAGCCACCTTGTCGCGCGCCGTGAACGGCGAAGCCGTGCAGCCCTGGCTCGGCCGCCACTGGACGGAAACGGTTACTTCCGTCGGCACCGACCAGGTGCGTCGCATGCTATCGGACGCGACATCCGCCGGCGTTTCCGCCTTCGGCCGGGTCACCCAGCGCTTCCCCAGCGGCCTCGAGCTGCCGATCGAATATACCGCTGTCCGTTTGGGCAAGCATGGCAACCTGCTTGCCGTCGGCAAAAGCGTCCAGGCAGTGGAGCAGTTACAGTCGCGACTCGTTGCCGCCCAACGCGCCCGCGAGCGCGATTACTGGAAGTTGCGCGACGTCGAAACACGCTATCGCATGTTGTTCGATGCCAGCACGGACGCGGTGGTGCTGCTGGCAATGGACACGCTGCACGTCCTCGACGCCAACCCCGCCGCCCTGCGGGCCTTTGGTTTTACCCGTGACCACGAATTCCTGGCGGATTTTTCACCTACCGACCAGGATGCCTTACGCGGACTGTTGCAGCGCGCGCGAGACCAGGGCCGGGTACCCGGCATTCTGGTTCACCTCGGCTCCGCCGCCGAAATCTGGAGCGCCCGCGCCTCATTGCTGCCTACGGAACAGGGGTCGGTCTTCCTGTTGCAGCTCAACCCGATGGGCACCCACACGGAACCGCCGGCGACGCCGGATGCCGCCGCGGAAGCGTTCTTCGATGCCATCCCGGACGGCGTTGTCGCGCTGGATGAGGCCGGCGTGATCCGCCGCGCCAACCCCGCTTTCGCGGAGTTCGTTCAGCATACGTCGAAAACCTCGCTGGCCGGCCAAAGCCTTGGCATCTATCTTGCGCAGCCTGGCGCCGATCTCGCGGTTCTGCTTGGCTATTTCAAGCGACATCGCACCGTTCGCCAGTTCACCACCATCCTTACCGGCGCGTTGGGCACCGAGGTGGAAGTGGAAATCGCCGGCGCCGCCACGCGTGATGCCTCGGGGCGCGGCTATGGGCTGGTCATTCGCGATATCGGCCGTCGTCTTGCCGACACGCCGCCGGCGCGCGCTCCGGCGGAAAGCGCCGACCTTTCCGATCGGGTTGGCACCGCGCCGCTTGCCACGCTTGTGCTGGAAGCAACCGAGCAGATCGAGCGCCAGTGCATCCAGGCGGCGATAAAGCGAACCTCCGGCAATATCTCGGCCGCTGCCGGCGTACTTGGTCTCAGCCGTCAAAGTCTCCACGCCAAGCTCAATCGCTACGGCATCGCGCGTGCCGACGCGTAGCTGCACCGCGGCTGCCGGATTTTTCGGGATCGCAACAGCCAATCTGTCCCCGGCGGCGTCGATGAATCCGGGCGGCGATTGACGTCGGGGCCGTAAACCCGGTCTCTTCTCCTTCCCCGGCCATCGCTTCGGCCCACCGGACGCAAGAAACTATGGAAACGCCAGACGCACATCCGCCGCGGCGGCCATGCTGAAGAGCCATGCCCCCGAATTCGGCGAGGCGGATCTCTCGAATTGCGAGCGGGAGAAGATCAATGTCCCCGGCTCCATCCAGCCGCACGGCGTCATGCTCGTGGTGGAAGAACCGGGACTGCGCATCGTTCAGGCGAGCGCCAATGCCGGCCGGCTGCTCGCCCTACCTGAAGACGTGATCGGGCAGGATTTAGCCAGGCTCAGCCCCAGCCTGGTTGCTGGCCTGCGCCCGCTTCTCGCGGGCACGCTGCACGAATATCCGATGCCGGTACGCTGCACGGTCGGTAGCGGCAAGGCGCAATTCGATGCTTTGGTGCACCGGCCCTCCGCGGGCGGCGGCCTGGTGGTGGAACTTGAACCGGCGGGACCCTGCACGGATCCTGCCATGGCGCTGGCCCCGGCGCTCGAGGAAGTCGTTTCTGCTTTGACGCTACGTGCCCTTTGCGACGAGGCTGCGCGCGCCTTCAAGCGGATTACCGGATACGACCGCGTCATGGTCTATCGTTTCGACGACGCCGGTCACGGCGAAGTCCTAGCGGAGCAGCGCGAGCCAGGGCTGGAGCCGTATTTAGGGAATCGATATCCCGCTTCCGACATTCCGCAAATCGCGCGGCGCCTGTATGAACGCAACCGCATCCGGGTTCTCGTCGATGTCGATTACATGCCATCGCCGCTTGTGCCGCCGCTATCGCCGCTGACGGATGCACCACTCGATATGTCATTGTGCGGCTTGCGCAGCATGTCGCCGATCCATATCCAGTATTTGAAGAATATGGGCGTGGGCGCCACCCTGGTCATTTCGCTCATGGTCGGTGGCAGGCTGTGGGGTCTCGTCGCCTGCCATCATTACGTGCCGCGTCAGGTCCCCTACGAAGTCCGGACCTTATGCGAGCTCATTGCAGAAGCGATCGCCACCCGAATCGCCGCATTGGAGAGTTTTGTCCAGGGCCAGGCGGAAATCTCGGTCCGTCGCCTGGAGCAGCGTATGATCGATGCGACCGGACGCGACGGCGACTGGCGCGCGGGCCTGTTCGACGGCACGCACGCCGTGCTGCAACCGGTAAACGCGACCGGCGCCGCGCTGCTGTTCGACGGCCAGATCGTTACCGCGGGCGAGGTGCCGGCGACGCCTGAACTTCGGGAAATCGGCGCATGGCTAGATGCGCAGCCGCGTGCACCGGTCATCGCGACCGCATCCCTCGGCATCGACGCGCCGCAATTTGGCGGCCTGCGCAATATCGCAAGCGGCCTGATTGCCACGGCGGCCTCGGCGAGTAGCGGCGAATATCTGATCTGGTTCCGTCCTGAACGCATACGCACCGTCACCTGGGGCGGCAACCCCTTCAAGCCGGTTGCCGTCGGCAACGACCCGGCGGATTTATCGCCCCGCCGCTCCTTTTCGCAATGGCATCAACTCGTTGAAGGCACGTCCGAGCCCTGGAGTTCGACCGATCTCGCCGCGGCGCGCCTGATCGGCGAATCGATCACCGACGTGGCCTTGCAATTTCGCGCCCTGCGCATGCTGGTTGCGCAGGATCAGCTCGCCAGCGTGGTCAACCAGGTCGCTGCCGCGGAGCAACCCACCGTCATAGCGGACGCCGCCGGCAAGCTGCTGCTTTGCAACGAAGCCTTCCATCGCCTGCTGCCGGCGGGTCCGGCACGGCCGACGCATATTCACGAGCTGGCCGCCGCCTTCAGTGACGACCGGCGCGCCGCCCAACGATTGGAGGAGTTGCTGGTCGAGCGAAAGGCCTGGCGCGGCGAAGTGTTCGTCGGCCACGCCGATGCCGCACCGGTGACGTTGCTGGTACGCGCCGACCCGGTGTTCGCAACACCTGATCGCGTGCTGGGATTCGTGCTGCTGTTCACCGACGTTTCGGAGCGTAAATCGGCCGAACGCGCGCGCCGCCGCTTCTACGACAGCATGGTCGCGCGCCGCCCATTGCCGCCGGAAAAACTCGATGCCGATAGCAGCGTCAAGCTGCAATCGCTGCTCTCTACGGTGGTTGCCAATGCCCAACTCGCGGCCTTGGAAATCGCCGACGGCAGGCCGCCGGCCGATCTGCCGGCCCTGCTGGAAAGCGTGCAAGCGTCGGTATCACGGGTCGCCGACATGCTGACGCACCTGCTCTGGCATGCACGCAGCAACATCGGCGGGCCGCAGGACTGACTGCGGTGGGTGATCCGATGGCGGATCAACAGAAAAGTCTTACGGAAAAGGAAAAAAGTCTTCTTTCTTGAAAGAAAGAAGCAAAGAACTTTTGACTGTTGTCCGCAGCAGCCGGGCTGGACGCGAAGAACACGTACCGCAAGCAACAGACAAAAGTTTTTTGGTTCTTTTTTTCAAAAAAGAACTACTTCCCTGTCACTTTCCTTCCGTTGGCAGTGAGTCAAGCTTTATCCAGCTATTTCGTAACGGTATATAACCCGACATCGATCGCCCCGGCGCGAAATCCTCCTTCGCAATATTGCAGGTAATACCGCCACTTCCGTCGAAACCGTTCGTCGAAGCCCAGTGCCTGTATCTGCGCCCACGCCGCTTCGAAGCGGCGATGCCAATCGGCGAGCGTCCGGGCGTAACTATCCCCAAATCGCTCAAAAGCGACCAGGCGAAGGCCCGCTTCGGCGATTTCGCGCCGCATGATGGTGACCGTCGGCAGCATGCCGCCGGGGAAAATGTGATGCTGGATGAAATCCGGTCGGCTCAGATACGTCTCGAATCGTTCCTCCGCGATGGTGATCACCTGCAGGACAGCGCGCCCGCCAGGTGCCAGAAGATCGTGGAAATGGCGGAAGAAATGCTGCCATTGCGCGGCGCCCACCGCCTCGAGCATTTCGATCGATACGATACGGTCGAACCTGCCCCGCAGGTCGCGATAGTCCATCAATCGTATGTCGCCCTCCGGATTCGCGGCGCGCGCCGCCTGGTATTGCGCGGGCGAGAGCGTAATGGCCGTCATCCGCGCGCCTTCCTTCGCCAGCCGCGCCGCGAGCCCGCCCCAACCGCAACCGATTTCCAGAATGCTGGCACCGCCCGGTGGTTGCAAAAGCTCGAGGATCCTGGCCTGCTTCCTGTCCTGCGCAGCCTCCAGGGCCATGTCTGGCTCGCTGTAGAGCGCCGAGGAATAGCTCATGCCGCGATCAAGCCAGGTTGCGTAGAATGCGTTGCCGAGATCGTAATGCGCTTCGATATTGCGGCGCGCGCCGCTGCGGCTGTTGCGCCGCGCCGCGTGGCGACGCCGTCGAAGCAGCCGTGACATCAGCACGCCCTCTGCATTCGCTTCGGTTGCTTCGAAATTGCGCGCCGCGAGTTCGATGAAACCCGCGAGATCCGGACTGTCCCAATCGCCATCCAGATAGGCCTCGGCGAACCCGAGATCACCGCCTATCAGCAGGCGCCGCAGCGCGCGCCAACGATGCAACACGAGTTCGGCGGACGGGCCAGGGGAAAAGCCTGGATTAACGATGCGCGCGCCGCCCGGCATCGTGATGGCAAGCGATCCGGTGGTAAGCCGTTGCGCCATAATTCGTCGCAACACCAACCCGGCAAGGCCCGCGGTCCATTTCGGCACACCCGCCAGATTTCGCTGCAATTTGCTCATGTGCCGATCGTCACCGCTGCCGCCGGCGGTCGCGGCGCCGGTTTGAAGCGCAATCCCTTCAGCCAAAGTTTTGTTGCCTCCCAATGAATGCCGCCAAGCACCTTCAAGGCGAGAAGCGGCAGCGAAAACACGGCGCGGCCCAGCGCGGCGTCCGTCAGCTCATGCCGCACGCCGGTGAAGCCGGCGGCCAGAACAGGGCCGGACGCGTCATCCACTGTCATGAAAACACCGACGCGGGAAGCCGTATCGACGATCCGCATGCGATAATGAAGATCCATGCCGAGGAAAGGCGAGACGTGAAATCTCTTCGGGCAATCCTGCCGTATCGATATCCCATCGCCATGCACCGGCAGCAGGTAGGTGTGGCGCTGCCCAAAAGTATTGTTCACTTCATAGAGCATGGCCCGCAGCGCGCCATCCGGTGCGTGGCAGAAATAGAGGGTCAGCGGATTGAACACCATGCCGAGCACGCGCGGCATGCACAGCACCCGCACGCGTCCGCCGGGGTCCAGCCCGGCCGCCGCCAGCTGCCGATCGATCCATGGCCGCAACGCATCGCCGCCGTCGCCATGGTCGCGTTCGTCAAACCCTACGATCCGCGCGCGCATCAGGCGCAGGCGCCGCCGCAGCGCCGGCAGTTCATCGAGATCCAGCAGCACCATGAAAATGCGATAGCGCAACGCATGCGCCACCGGCCGCCTTCGATGGTGTGTCACCACGCCATGGATCAGCGCGCTTGCGTTCACGCCGGCACCAACGCCGGCGGAAGGTGTATCCGGCCGGATTCCCCCGCAACCCGCCACGGGCGCCGCACGCCGCCGAGCGCTTCCGCCACCGCGAGCCCGGCCTGCAAGCCGTCCTCGTGGAACCCGGCGCCAAGCCAGGCGCCGCAGAACCAGGTGCGGCGGCGGCCCTGCACGTGCCAGATCGCCTTTTGTGCCAACAAACTCGCCGTATCGAATAGCGGGTGGGAAAAAACGCACTCGGCGTGCAGCAGCCCCGGCGCCGGCTCCCGCCGCGGATTGAGCGTGACGAAAATGTCCGCGCCTGGAATGGATTGCAGCCGGTTCATCCAGTACGTGACGCTGACCGCGTTTGTGTCTTGCCGGCTTGCCACGAAATTCCAGCTCGACCATGCGGCGCGCCGGCGCGGCATCAGCGACGCATCACCATGCAGCACCGCGCGGTTCGGCACGGTGCGGAATGCGCCCAGCACAGCATGCTCATCGTCATCCGCGTCCGCGAGCAGGGCGCGGGCCGTATCGCCATGCGTTGCCAGCACCACGTGATCGAAACGCCGTGTGCCGCCATCCGCATCGCGCAACGTCACGCCGTCCGCGTCGCGCGTAACGCGCGTCACTTCGCGGCCGGTCAGCACCTCGCCATCGATGCACGCCCGCAAGCGCGAGACATAGGCGCGCGCGCCGCCTGCCACGGTCCGCCACACCGGCCGGTCGCGCAGCCGCAGCAGACCGTGATTGTCGCAAAACCGCAAAAACGCCGCCGCCGGTTGCGCCCGCACTGCGTCCGCCGAGCAGGACCAGATGGCCGCGGCCATCGGCAGCAAATGATCGCGCTGAAACGAAGCCGGGAACCCCGCGCCATCCAGCCAATCGCCGAGTGAAATCTCATCGCCAGGCTGTGCGCCCGCCGCCACACAATAAAGACGCCGCAGATGACGCAACATGCTCCAGAAGCGCGGCCGCAGCAGGTTGCGCTTCTGCGCCAGCAACGACCCGACATCGTGGCCGCCATATTCGAAGCCGCCATCCTGCAACGAAATCGCCAGCGACATGCAGCTCGGCTGCGTTGCGACGCCGAGCAGATCGAACAGCGCGGTGAGGTTCGGATAGGTCGTTTCGTTATACACGATAAAGCCCATATCCACCGGCACGCCGCCGCCGGGCCGCGCGACCTCCACGGTGCGGCAATGGCCGCCGAGCGCGGGCGCGGCCTCATAGAGCGTGACGCGATGGCGCTCAGAGAGCAGCCACGCGCAACCCAGGCCCGCGACGCCACCCCCCACTACCGCGATACGCAAGCCGTCCGCCCGCAAAATGCCCTCCTTGCCGATCCCGATCCCGGCCCCACACCCTTACGACGGGGAGGGCCGGACCGGATGCACGGCAGCAAAGCGTCAACATGGGGGTGATTTCGGTTTGCGCAGGCCTCCCCCGCGCGCGCATCCGATTACCTCGCCCGGGGCGTAATGCCCGGCAATGGGAGAGAGCGTGCCACTCATCGGACTTCTGACAGTTGCGGCCATCTGGCTGGCGCTCGCCATGGCCGGCGCCTGGGCGCTGCAACGCGCTACGCGGAATTGCGGCTGGGTGGATGCGGTCTGGTCTCTGGCGACCGGGCTTGGCGCCGCCTTCGCCGCGATCGGCGGCACGCCCGGCCGGGCGCCGCTCGCCGCTGCCATGGCGGTGTTCTGGGGCGTCCGCCTTGCCTGGCACATCGCCCGCCGCACCCGCGGCGCGCCGGAAGATCGCCGCTACGCCGCGTTCCGCCACGACTGGGGCGCGGCATTCGAACGCCGCCTGTTCCTGTTCCTCATGGTGCAAGCCGCCGCCGCCTGGGTGCTGGTGGCAAGCGTCGCCATCGCCGCACGCAACCCGACGCCCTTTCCGGCGCCCGGCGACGCCGCCGGCGCCGCCCTGCTCCTGATCTCGGTTGCCGGCGAGGGCCTGGCCGATACGCAGATGCAGCGTTTCCGCAGCCGCCGCACCGGCGGCGTCTGCCAGGAAGGTCTCTGGGCCTGGAGCCGCCATCCGAACTATTTTTTCGAATTCCTGGCCTGGTGCGCCTATCCGCTGCTCGGCATGTCCGCCGCCTATCCGCAAGGCGCCCTCGCGATCGCGGCTCCCGTGCTGATGTTCTTCCTGCTCCGCTATGTTTCCGGCGTGCCGCCGTTGGAAAAATCGATGCTGGAGCGGCGCGGCGACGCCTTCCGCGCCTACCAGGCACGCGTTTCCGCGTTCTTCCCC
>DATJOH010000412.1:0-6704 GCA_035507235.1 Acetobacteraceae bacterium | reverse complement strand
CCGCCGGCGGCGCACATCGTTACGAGGGCGCGCTTGAGGTCGCGCCGTTCCAGCTCGTCGAGCACGGTGCCGATCAGCACCGCGCCGGTGGCGCCGATGGGGTGGCCTAGCGCGATGGCGCCGCCATTGACGTTGATTTTTTCGCGGTCGATGCCGAGGTCGCGAATGAATTTTTCGACGACGACGGCGAAGGCCTCGTTCACTTCCCAGAGGTCGATGTCGGCGGGTGTGAGACCGTTGCGGGCGAGGATCTTGCGCGCGGAGGGCACCGGCGCGTTCAGCATCAGCGTGGGGTCGTCGCCCATGTTGCCGCTGGCCACCACGCGCGCGCGGGGTTTCAGACCGTGGCGCTTCGCGTAACTATCCGATGCGAGCAGCAGACCGGCGGCGCCGTCGACAACGCCGGACGACGTGCCGGCGTGGTGCAGGGGCTCGATTTTCACATCGGGAAAACGCTGGTTGATCAATTGCCGGAAGGTGGGGCCATCCTTGGTGGACGGCATGTCGGCGAATTGCGCGAAACTTGGTTTCAGGGCCGCAAGACCTTCGGCCGTGGTGTCGGGCCGCGGGTATTCGTCCCGGGCGAGCACGGTTTTGCCGCTTTCATCCACCACCGGGATGAGAGCTTTGTCGAAGCGGCCTTCCGCGATGGCGCGGGCGGCGCGGCGCTGGCTCTCCAGCCCGAAGGCATCGAGCGTTTCACGCGTAATGCCTTCCATGGCCGCAATGGCGTCGGCGCAAACGCCCTGGTGGGATTGCGGCAGCCGCGCCTGCAACCGCGCGTTGCCGGTGCCGAGACCGCCGGAGCGCAGGCCGGCCGCCGCTTCCTCCTGTCCCAGCGCGGTAATGTGCGACATCATTTCGGTGCCGCCGGCAATGACCAGATCCTCATCGCCGGCGCGGATTTGTGACGCGGCGAGCGCGGCGGCGGTAATGCCGCTGCCGCAGAAACGGTCCAGCGTGACGCCGCTGACGCTGATATCGAAGCCGGCATCGAGCGCCGCCATGCGGCCCATGTCGCCGCCCTGCTTGCCCTTCTGGGCGCTGACGCCCCAGATGACGTCGTCAATGTCCTTGGTATCGAGGTTGTTGCGATCGCGCAGCGCGGCAAGCACGGTGGACGCCAGATGCTGCGGATGCATGTGGGCGAGCGCGCCCTTGCCGATCTTGCCAATGCCGCGGGGCGTGCGAACAGCGTCGATGATGTAGGCTTCGGACATTCGTTACTCCGTCTCCCCCAGGGCCTCGCTCGCGGCCAAGCCGCCTGGCGCGGCCGCGTGTGGTTGCATCGTATGTGGCATGGCGATGGGGGCAAGAAAAGGCGCAGTACCGCGCTTGTCAGCCCGGCTTGGCGGGAATGTGCATCGCCCGTGCGTTGGTCAGCGGCCGCCGGTAGGACAGGTCCTGCCGGCTGCGCGACGGGGCACCGTTGCCGTGGATGTCCGCCACGTCGGCAAACGGAATTTCCGTGCTGGGCAGCATGCCCGACCATTCGATGGCGTTGCAGCGGAGCGCGATGCGCCAGGCGCCGTCGCGGCGCTCCAGCCGGTCGATATAGCGGCCGCCGGCGATCCAGTTCGTTGCGTCACGATTGCGGCCGACGAAGATATAATACGTTTCGGTGTGGGCGGTATCGCCGTCGATGTCGCAGGTGTGGTTGAGCATGGTATGCTGCGTGGCCGACTGGCCCTGCTCGTGCAGCGCCGACGCCCAGTCGTAAAGCGCGACGGGGCCGCCGACAAAATTGCCGGCGGCGATGATGGCGTCATGGTGAAAGGCCGTGAGAAACAGATCGCGGTCGAAGCGATCCATGCCGCGGGCGAAGCACGTGAGGCAGTCGAGGATGTCCTGGCGGTCTAGCAGGTGTTCGAGGCGGGCGAGCCTTTCGGGGTCCATGGATTGTGATGGTCCTGTGCTGGATTTGATGTTTTTAGGAAGGCTTCTTTTTTGGTAGCTGCCCAGGTGGGGCGTAAAGGAGAACAGGCAAGAAAGGACTTCTTTTCTGAAGAAAAGAAGCAAAAGACTTTTATCAGTTGCGTCCAACAGCCAGTCCAAATCGGCGGATTCGGATGTCAGCCGCAGCGGATAAAAGCAAAAGTCTTTTTGCTTCTTTTTCTTCAGAAAAAGAAGATTCTTCGTAAGCCTTACCTAAATCGCTCCCCAGATAGGCGACCCTCGTTGCGCGCGCAGCGAGGGCGGCGCCTTGCCATCGATATCCGTCACCCCGTATTCGACCGCGAGTTCCGACGCGATGTAGGTTCCTCCCGACCGCTTTAGCACATCGGGATCGCGCGCGAGGGCTGCAATCACGCGGCCGGGGAATTCGATGGACGAGCCCACGGTCGGGTTTGTTACCGTCTGGGATTTCATTTCGGGATTTTGCTGCAGGGCGCGTTCGGCGCGTTCCGTGAAGGTGAGGCCCAGCCACAGGGACATTGATGCCACATTGTGGGGTTTCAGTTCGATTGCCATATCGCGCGCCATGCGGTCGACGGCGGATTTGCAGGTGCCGAATACGACGCCGTAGGTGTAGGTGACGCCGACATATCCTGACGTGGCGACGATGAGGCCGGATTTTTGCGGCGTCATGATGCGTGCGGCGTGCCAGGCCGCGACGTAGCTGGAGCGCACGCCGACATCGACCATTTGCCAGTAGGAGAGCGGCTTTTCCCAGAATGGCGCGGGGTCGGTGAGGGTTTCCGGCAGCGCGAACGCGTTGTTGACGAGTATGTCGAGCCGGCCTTGTTCTTTCGTGATCTGCGCGAACAGGGCGGCGGCCTGGTCGTCGCGCGCGTGATCGACTGGTACGGCAATCCCCTTGCCGCCGCGGGCATCCACCGCGGCGGCGGTTTCGCCGACGGTGCCGGGGAGCGGGTAGGCGCCTGGGGTTACCGTTCGGCCGGTGACGTAAACCGTGGCGCCTTCGTCCGCGAGGGCGAGCGCGATGCCCTTGCCGATGCCGCGGCTGGCGCCGGTCACCACGGCGACTTTGCCCGATAAAGAACCCACGGTCTCTCCCAGGATTTTTTGCTGCGAAAACGGTATGAGAAGGTGCGGGCCGGGGCTTGACGAATATCGACAAAAATCAGCTTTGCACGCCCGGTATCATGCCTCACCCAGGGCCTCCGATACGGTCACCTGATGGGCGGCGAATTTTTCCACCGGTGTCGCCGGCGCCTGTTCATCCTCCGCCATCCAGGCCTGCAGCAGGGTGTAACTGACCGCCAGAACCGCCGGCCCGACGAAGATGCCGACGAGCCCGAAGGCGGCGAGCCCGCCGATGACGCCGGCCAATACAAGCAAGGTCGGCAGATCGGCTTCCTTGCGGATCAAAAACGGTCGCAGCATGTTATCGACCGTGATGGCCAGCAGTGAGATTGCCAGCAACACGGTGCCGTGGCCCACGCCACGGAACGCATACATCCAGATCACCGCGGGGATGAGCACGATGCCAGGGCCGGCCTGCGCGAGACAAAGCACGAACATCACCGCCGTCAGCACGCCCGCCAACGGCACGCCCACCAGCGCCAGGCCCGCGCCGCCGATGGCGGATTCCACCAAGGCGGTGACCATGACGCCAATGGCGACCGCCCGGATGGCGTCGGCGGCGAGCACCACCATCTTCTGGCCGCGCTCGCCGGCCAGGCGATGGCCGAAATTGAGGACGACACGCGCCGCGGTTTCGCCGTTGGCGTAGAGGATGGCGGTGATTGCGGCGGTGAGCAGGAACTGCACCAGCAGCAGGCCGAAACTGCCGATGCTGCCGATGAACCATTGGGTCAGGCGCGCGGCGTAGGGCGCGACCTTCGGCGCCAGGGCGGACAACCCGAGATTGGCGGATTCATTCCAGACCTCGCCAAGCTGGGCGCCGACCAGCGGCAGATTGAGCAGCCAGTCCGGCGCGGTGGGGACCCGGAACGCGGCGGCCGCGGCAGCCAGACTCATCAACTGGTCCGCGCGGCGGAGGATCGTTGCGATGGCCAGCCAGAACGGCACCACAAATACCAGCAGGATCATCAGCGTCATCAGCGTGACGGCAAGTTTGCGGCTGTGCCACAGCACCGCCTGCGCGCGCAGCAGCAGCCGCCAGGTGGCGACGGCAATGGTGACGGCCCAGATTGTGGCCGGCAGGAACGGCCGTATGATCCACAGGCTGCACAGAATCAGAAGGCCAACGACCAGCAAGACCAGCGTCGTGCGGACCAGGTCGCGGTTTGGAGCAGCCATCTCTTCGCATCCCCCCTGTGCGAGCGCCGCGGCCTTCCCGCGGAGGTAGAAAGATTCTTCTTTTTCTGAAGAAAAAGAAGCAAAAAGACTTTTGTCTGTTTTGGTTTTGGCCACAAGGGCGGCTGGGGGGTGTTTAGCTGTTCCAGGTCAGGAACAGGCCGAAATCACCGATTACGCCGTTTTCGAAGCTCAGGACGCGCGCATCCAGGCCGAAGCCTTTTGGTTTCAGTTCGTTTGCCCATCGGGCGTAGATCTCCGCGGCTTCGCCCCGCAACGTGTCTGTCCACCCCTCCTCCACGATATTGATCTTGCGGCCGCCGTCGCTGCACACATCGGCCGGAAAGCGCAACAGCAACAGCTCCTTTTCGCCATGTTTCGCGGCCAGTTCGGCGTGATCGAGCAATTGCTGCCAGAACTCGCCGGACACGCGCTGTTCCAGGATGGTTTTTACCTGGCGCTGACGCTCAAGCTCCGCGGCGTGCCTTGCCTTGGCGGCGGCATCGAGCTTTTCGTGCTTGTAGGCTTCGACCAGATCGCGAAATCCGGTGGCCGATAAGGTTTTCGTTTCTACCTCGGGGCGTTTGGTGGCGGCCGACGCGGCAAGCCGCTCGGCCAGGCTGGCACGGTGCCGGCCGAACGCGCCGAACAACCCGCCGGCTTGGTCAGCTTCGGCGGTAGGCAGGCGTTCCACCAGGTCGAGCAGGTCGGTGCGACTGACAATCCCGACCAGCCGGTCCGATTCCACGACTGGCAGCCGCTTGATGCGGTGCGCCAGCAAGCTCCGGGCGATTTCGGTGACCGGCGTGTGCGGGCCGACCGTGATGAGCGGTGTGGTCATGACGGCGTGCACGGGCCGATCGTGGATGGCGCCGGAGAGATCGGCGGGGGGCGCGCCGCGGGCAAGCATCTCCAGCCACCACTCGCCGCGATCCTGTTCCACCCGGCGGCCGAGCAGGTCGCCATCGCTCACCATCCCAACCGGTTTGCCGGCGCTGTCCAGCACCGGCAGCGCCCCCACGTGGTGGTCGCGCAGCAACTGGGCCGCGGATTGCACGCTGGCATCCGTCGTGGTGCAGATGACGTGCGCCGTCATGATGGCGGTGGCAGTAAGGCTGGCAGGGCTATTGGCGGCGTGTTTGAACATTGCGGCAGATGCCAAAATTTTCATGACCAATTCTGCCTCGCCCGGCTTGTTGGCCGCAAGGTGCCGGGAGGTGAGAAGAAAAAGGGTTCTTTCTCGAAAAGAACCCTTATCTGTTGGGCGTCACGGGTGAATGATGGTTGGCCCGGCGGCTGGGCGCCCGAAGCAAAAGTTTTTTGTTTCTTTTTTGTTTGAGTTTGCGCTGCTGCCGGCGTCAATCGAAATCGATCATGACTTTCGCCGATTTGGGTGTGCCGGCCAAAGTGAGGCCTTCCAGCACGCGTGCGAATGGCAGGCGGTGGCTGATGAGCGTTTCCACCTTGTCGCGCAGGCGCGGCAGGGCGGCGATTACCTCGGGCATTTCGGTTGGATAGCCTACCGCTGTTGTCAGGGTCATTTCTGTGGTGAGCATGGCGCCGATATCGAACTCCACGGGCTTCATGTAGGCGGCGGTAACCACCATGCGGGATTTGAATTTCGCCATCCTGACGACATCGGAAAGGATGTTGGGCGCGCCGGCGGCATCGATGAACGTGTCGGTTCCCACCGCCTCGCGGCTGAAAACGCGGCCGGTGCCGTGCAGTTCGGCGAGGCGCGCGCGCACATCCTCGCGGCCCGGATTGATGGTGGCGCGCGCGCCGAGCGCCGCGGCGCGGTCAAGCCGTTCGTCGGCAAGGTCGAGGGCGACCACGTCGGTCACGCCGCGATCCACCAGCCACAGAACCATGCCGAGGCCGATGGGGCCGCAGCCGAAGACGACAATTTTCTCGCCAGGTTTGGCATCGGCTTGATTGACGCCGTGCAGGGCGACCGCCAGCGGTTCGGCAAGGGCGGCGATTTCATACGGGATTTCGTCGGGGATCGGCAGCAGGCTGGCGCCAAGCCTGGCGCCGCGCACCAGCAATTGTTCGGTGAACGCACCCTCCGGTCCACCGCTGCCGACATAGCTTGGAGTCATCATCGGATTGATGATTACCCTTTGCCCAACAGCAACATCCGTGAGCGCGTCGCCAACGGCGAGAATTTCGCCGGCCGCCTCATGGCCCAGCGGTGTCACGCCGCCGGGCTTGCGCATGATGCCGCCGATTTTGATGTAGCTGAGGTCGCTGCCGCAAATGCCGCACGCCTTGATCTTGATGACGACATCGTTGCTGCCCGCAGTGGGCGGATCGATCGGGTCCAGCCGCACATCGTTGACGCCGTGTATGTTCAGAACCTGCATGTTTGTCTGCCTTCAGTTCATGTTGAAATGTTCCATGCTGCCGCCTTTGGTGAAGGGCGCGAGCATGGCGCGGAATTCCGTGAAACTCGGGGCCTTGGTAAAGGCGGTGTGGGC
>DATJOH010000411.1:0-3378 GCA_035507235.1 Acetobacteraceae bacterium | reverse complement strand
ATGAGCTGCAGACAATGTCGGTAACGCCTGGCAAGCATACGCTGGGCTTCCAGCTTTATTCGGCCACCGCCGCCACCGCCGGTTATTACCAGGTGGAATATTCGGTGTACAAGCCCTGATCAGTTCCTGACCGTCAGGAACGGAGTCGCGACGGCGGAAGCGCCTGCTTCCGCCGTATGCGCATGTAATACGCGCTCGCATCGAGAGCGACTCACCGCCAAAGCGCGCCAAGCGCCAAACGCATCCCCCTGGCGTCGAGCACCCGAGCGGCGCCACACTGGGCCGCGAATCGGTGAGGGGACGACGTGGCGACGAGCAGCGATGAGGGCCGCCCGGGCATGTTGCACCCGGCGATGATCCGGCCGCGGCCAGGCACGCCACTCATTTCCGTGATCGTGCCGGTGTTCAACGAAGAGGCCGCAATCCTGCCTTTCCTCGCGGCCGCGGATGCCGGCATGGGTGCCGCCGGTGCCCGATTCGAGTATATTTTCATCAATGACGGGTCGCGGGACGCTACCCTGCAGCGCCTGCTGGCGGTTGCCGCCGACCGGTCTGATGTGACCCTGGTGAATTTCTCCCGCAATTTCGGCAAGGAAGCGGCCATGACGGCGGGCCTGGATTTCGCCCGCGGCGATGCCGTTGTGCTGATGGACGTCGATTTGCAGGACCCGCCGGACATCGTCGGCGCATTCGTGGCGCGCTGGCGGGAAGGCTTCGACATTGCCTACGGGGTACGCGAAAGCCGCAGCGGCGACAGCGCGTTGAAGCGTTTTACAGCCGGATTGTTCTATGGATGGTTCAACCGGGTTTCGGATACGCCGATACCGCCGAATGTGGGCGATTTTCGCCTGCTCGACCGACGCGTGGTGGAGGCGCTGCGGCGCCTGCCGGAACGTGGCCGGTTCATGAAAGGCCTGTTTGCCTGGGTCGGGTTTCCCGCTGTCGCGGTGTCGTTCGAGCGGCCGGCCCGGGTGCATGGCAGCACAAGCTGGAATTACTGGCGGCTATGGAATTTTGCGTTGGAAGGGCTCGTAAGTTTTTCCACGGCGCCGCTGCGCATTTGGAGCTATGTCGGCGGCGCGCTGGCGCTCGCCGCGGTGCTCTATGCACTGGCCATCCTCGTAGATGCATTGGTGGGCGGCGTGAGCGTGCCGGGCTATGCCAGCCTTATCCTGGTACTGCTGCTGTCGCTGGCGCTCAATCTGATTTCGCTCGGCATGATCGGCGAATATGTAGGGCGTCTCTTTCTCGAAACAAAGCAGCGGCCGGTGTATCTGGTGGAAGGGGTCTATCGGAACGGAGCGCGGGTTTCGGAATCCGAGGACGAAGGCAGCGTTTAGATGGACATCAAGGAACAGGACATACTTGGCGACGCCATCGATCGGCACTGGTATTACCGGGCGAAAGCGGCGGCGCTGCGAAAAATGCTCGGGCCGGCGCCGGTAAGCCATGTCCTCGATGTCGGCGCCGGCTCCGGTTTTTTCTCTCGCAAGTTGCTCGCCCGCGGCGCGGCGCAAGCTACCTGTGTCGACCCCGAATACGCGGCTGAGCATGAGGAAATCCATGCCGGGCGGCCGATAAAATTCGTCCGCACCACGGCGGCGGGCGACTACGACCTCGTGTTGATGATGGATGTTCTCGAGCACGTGGATGACGATGTCGGCCTGGTGCGGGAGTACGCGGCGCTGGTGCCGCCGGGCGCGCGGTTCCTGATCACCGTGCCGGCGTTCCAATGGATGTGGAGCGGCCACGATGTATTCCTCGAACATCGGCGCCGCTACACGCTGCCGCAAATGCAGGGTGTGCTCGATCGCGCCGGGCTCAAAATCCTGCACGGCTGCTATTATTACGGCCTGACATTCCCCTTGGCGGCAGCGCAGCGGTTCGCCGGCCGCGTGCTCGGCGCGTCGCAGACGGGGGCGAAGTCTCAGTTGCAGTTGCATAACCCGCTGATCAACGAGACCTTGGCAGCGATTTGCCTGGCGGAAGTGCCGTTCTTCCGCGCCAACAGGGTAGCGGGCCTTACCGTTTTCGTTTTGGCGCAGCAGCCTTTATAAATCGCCGGCGTTCTACCTGCGTATCGAGATTTTGCCACGCCATGTGCAACGCGCTTTCGGCGCTCGCCCTATCGGCGTTTGCAAGGCGCAGCAACGTGCTGCCCTTGCGGCCCCAGGCGCCGGCGGCCGGCGTGAAAACGAGCGGTTCCGCTGCGAGCAGAACCGCCTGTTGTTCGGGCGGCAGTTTTACCATCGCCCAATCCGGGCCCGGTGTACCGAGGGTCGCGAATATCCTGCCGTCCCGCCGGAAATCCGCGTGGCCCATATGCTGCCCTTCGGCGGCGCCCGGTAGCGCAAGCGCCAGGCGCCGGAATTGCGCTGCGGTCAAGCCATTACTGCAGCAGCACGGTCGTGTTCAGCTTCTGCGTCGCCGACCCGAACTTCACGATGCCGGTAAGCGTTGCCAAGCCCGGCTTGTTGGGCACGGCGGCACCGCTGATCCCGGCGCCCCACAGGCCCGGCGAGCACTGAAAGGACAGGATCTTGTGCTTGTCCAACACCGTCTTCGTGCCGTTCACATCCTGGGTCAGTTGGTATTCCATTGTGCAGGTGCCGGTGAAGGAAAAATCCTGGAAGCTGACCCAGTAGATATAAACCAGGCCATGCGTGAGCAGCGCCTGCGGCATGGCCACGGACAAATTCGCGACCTGCGATCCCGGCACGGCATTGAAGGCCGGCACTTTGTTCGCTGGATCAGGGGCGCCGGCGATCACCATGTTGATCGCTCCCGGCGGTGTGGCAGCCGTCGCGACGGCCGAGAAACCGGTGCTAGCGGCAAGGAAAGCGAGCGGGGCGATCGAACGCATGCGGAAGACTCCTGTGGCGAGAAAGCGCACGGCCGGTCCCGGATTGGGCCGGCTGCAGTCATGCGCCGTGGCTGGCCAAGCGCTATGCGCGCCGCATCCGTTCCGCAACAGAAGACCCAGGCGTTACGGCCGCATGCCGCGATTGTTATAGTTCTGACGAACTTCCGACTTCCGTCACGGCCCTGATGCGCGCCAGTGCCGCCTCGCGGCCGAGCGCCGCCAGCGTTGCATCGATGCCGGGGCTCACCGTGCTGCCGGTGAGCGCGGCGCGTAGTGGCTGGGCGACCTGACCGAGTTTCCTGCCGGTGCGCTCGGCAAACGCGCGCAGCGCGGCATCGATCGCCGCCACCGAAAAGTCGGTGTCATCGAGCGCCTCGGCGACATCACGCAGCGTCACCCGAGCCTCTTCCGTCAGCAGCGCAGCGGCTTTCGGTTGCATTGGCAAGGGCAGCGTGTGTGCCAGGAAAGCGGCGCTGTCCGCGAGCTCAACCAGGGTTTTGCTGCGCTCTTTCAGG